>CAYPUJ010000013.1:0-29745 GCA_964413805.1 uncultured Bacteroides sp.
GTCGTTTCATATTATACAACAACGAAATTAGTCGAACATTTCCCGGTTGTTTTTAGCTGCGTAGGATACTGCCGGTCATTCTCCGACCGGCTTTCGCCACTCCCTCCGTGTCGATGGAGGAAGTGCAAGCGGCATTATTGTTTTATAGGATCCGTTGATGGGAGGGTTGGATAGTTAGGGGAAACGCATCTGATTTCAACTGTCCGGACGCAATATGGCTTATATTTTGAATATATTCAGATGCGTTTCCTCTGGTATTATTTATTTTATGGAAGATAACCGGAGCATTGGGTATATCATTCCTTTTTTAAAGACCGGCAGTCAATCGGCTATTTCCAACAACATGGGGCAGTGGTCTGAATGAACGGCATCACTCAAAATGCGTGCTTCACGTAAGAGAGGGCGCACGGGTTCGCTCACCATGCAGTAGTCAATGCGCCATCCTTTGTTCTTTGCACGGGCGTTGAAGCGATAGCTCCACCACGTGTATTCCTGTGCATCCGGATGGAGATAGCGGAAAGAATCGGTAAAGCCTGCATCAAGAAAACGGGTCATCCACTCCCGCTCTTCCGGCAAGAAACCACTGTTGTTGGCATTGCGTACCGGGTCGTGAATGTCGATAGGCTCATGACAGATGTTGTAGTCTCCGCAGAGCACCAGCTTGGGGCGTTCCTGGCGGAGTCTCACCACATAGTCCTGAAAACGCTCCAACCAGGTCATTTTGAATGCCTGCCGTTCGTCGCCACTTGTCCCCGAAGGATGGTAGACGCTCACCACCGACAGGTCGCCATAGTCGGCACGCAAGAAGCGCCCTTCGTTGTCATACTCTTCGATGCCCATGCCATATTCCACATGGTCAGGTTCGCGTTTTGTCAGGATGGCTACACCGCTATACCCCTTTTTATGGGCAGAGAACAAGTAGTGCGCATACCCCAACCCGTCCAGCGATTCTGCCGGATATTGTTCGGGTTGCAGTTTGGTTTCCTGCAGGCACAACACGTCGGGTTGCGCTTCCTGCAACCATGAGGGAAATCCCTTTGTTACGGCGGCACGCAGGCCGTTTACGTTGTAGGTAATGATTTTCATCGTTTTTCTTGTTTGGTTATGAATAAAGATTTATTCCCGTTCATTGATTGAACTCCCAAGTTTCTTAGAACAACCCGGTGAACAACAGCATTAGGTTGAGGACGGTTACCACGGTGGCAATGGCATAAAGCACGCACATGCTCCAACGGCTGTTGGCATACACCCCCATAACCCGCTTCGACGAGGTGAGGCTCACCTGCAGGAATACCGTGAAAGGCAACTGCACGCTCAGCACCATCTGCGAAAGAAGCAGACCCCGGAAAGGGTCGGCTATGAAGCATATCAGCAATAACGCAATGCCCAGTGACAGGACCACGCCCACTTGTGAATGGCTGTCCTTGATGTGGTAGGATTCACCAAAAATACCCGCAAAGATGGAACCCGCAGACATCCCGCTTGTGATGGTGGACGACACGCCCGCCAGAAGCAAGGCCAAAGCGAACACACCGACAGCGTTCTTGCCCAACAGCGGTTCCAGCAGCGACTGTGCCTGTTGCAATTCTTCCACCGCCATGCCTCCCTGGTAGAACACAGAGGCTGCCAGCAAAATCATGGCACTGTTGATGGCCCAGCCCACAATCATGGAAAAGAGTGTGTCGAAAAGTTCGTACTTGAGTGCCCTGCGTATGGAAGCATCGTCCCGCTTGTTATATTCATGGCTTTGTATGACTTCGGAGTGCAGGAACAGATTGTGCGGCATCACCACGGCACCCAATACACTCATCACCACCAGCATACTGCCTTCCGGGAAAGATGGTGTCACCCAACCGCATGCGGCTGCCGGCCAATCGATGTCAACCAGAAAAAGCTCGTAGATGAATGAAAGCCCTATGACCGACACGAAAGCAATGATGGAGCGTTCTATTTTCTTGTACGAATTGGTGAACAGCATGATCAGTGCAAAAACCGTGGTCAGCACGGAACCCCATACGATTGGAATGTCAAACAGCATCTGCAAGGCAATGCCCCCGCCCAGTATCTCGGCCAGCGAAGTCGATATGGAAGCCAGCACGGCCGTTGCCAGCACCGGACGCGACACCCATCGGGGTGTATAGAGGGTGGCTGCCTCGGAAAGGCAAAGCCCGGTAACGATGCCCAGATGCGCCACATTGTGTTGCAAGATTATCAGCATGACCGTGGAGAGCGTGACCACCCACAACAAAGAATAGCCAAACCCGGAACCGGCGGCAAAGTTGGAAGCCCAGTTGCCTGGGTCGATGAAGCCGACCGTCACCAGCAGTCCGGGACCAATGTGACGGAAGAAATCCAACCCGCCCAAGTAATGCGGATGGTCTTTCCGCTTCAGGTCTTTCAGTATGTTCTTCATATAGTTTTTAAACGAATAAAAAGTACAAATAAAAAAGCCCGATGCACTTCTTTCAAAGCCACAGGAAAAAGCAATTCTACAAATACAAAGAAAGGCCGCACGCCCAATCCACATGCAGCCTTCTTATGTTCCGGATGTCCCGCACGGGAAACATTCTTACCAACCCATTGCGTGCAAAGCCTGGCACAACTGATCCGGGCAGGAAGTGGTTTTCTTGCCACACCGGATGCCTTCCAGCCTGGCGATGACCTCGGACGCCTGCATTCCCCTAACCAACCGGGCAATGCCTTGCAGGTTGCCGTTGCAGCCATTGTGGAACACGACATCCTGCACAACACCCTCCTCCACCGTGAGGTCAATGGCAGTACTGCAGGTACCGCAGGTTTTATAGGTACAGGTCATTCTTCTTCGGGTTTCATGTTGGTGTACACCGTCTGCACGTCGTCAAACTCTTCCAGACGTTCCACCATCTTATTGATTGTTTCACGGTGTTCGGGTGCCACGTCTTTCAGGTCGTTGGCTATGTAGGTAAACTCACCTCCCACATCCTCAAAGCCACCTTCTTCCAGGTGCTTCTGTATGGCGGCATAACTCTTGGGATCTCCATAGATGGTAATGGTACCTTCTTCCTCGTCTTCCTCATAGTCCTCGTCCACATCGTAATCTATCATTTCCAGGATGAATTCTTCCATGTCCATACCTTCTTTCTTCTTGAAGGTAAACACACATTTATGGTCGAACAAAAACGCCAGCGAACCCATCGTGCCCAGGTTTCCTCCAAACTTATTGAACACCGAGCGTACATCGGCCACAGTACGTGTGGGGTTATCGGTCAGCGTATCGACAAACAGGGCGATTCCATGCGGGCCATAACCCTCGTAGGTCATGCTCTTATAATCGCTCTGATCCTTCCCCATCGCGTTCTTGATGGCACGCTCGATGTTGTCTTTCGGCATATTCTCGCGCTTGCAGGTGGCAATGACGGAACGCAATGTCGGATTGTTTTCCGGTTCGGGGCCACCTGCCTTGACAGCGATGGCTATTTGTTTTCCCAGTCTCGTAAATGTTTTGGCCATGTGGCCCCATCTTTTCAGCTTTGTAGCTTTTCTATATTCAAATGCTCTTCCCATTGGAATAATGATTATATAATTGTTATACGGATTCTTGTTTGTTTATCCTGCTTCCGTTTCAGCGGAGTTTTGCGCCCAGCTTATCTTCCAGTCTCTTCACCAGTTTCGACATGATTTTGTCAATGACCTTGTCTGTCAGCGTCTGGTTTTCATCTTGCAGCACGAAACTGACAGCGTATGATTTCTTTCCGGCTTCCAGATTCTTTCCTTCATACACATCGAAAAGCAACACTTTCTTCAGCAACTTCTTTTCCGTTTCGAAAGCAATCTTCTCTATCTCGGCAAATTGTACTTGTTTGTCAAGCAACAGTGCCAGGTCACGCTTCACGGCCGGGAATTTAGTCAGTTCCTTGAAGTTGACCTTCACGTTCCGGACAGCTTTCAGCAATTCGTTCCAACGAAGGTCGGCATAATACACCGGATGATCGATGTCGAACATTTTCAGCAATCTTTTCGACACTACGCCTAACGTAGCCAGGCTCTCTCCTCCCCTTGTCTGCACGGACAAAGCTGCTGCATAGATGTCATCAGACAAATTTTTCACGACCAGATCGCACATACGCAGCCCCAAACGGATGAAGATGTTCTCCACATAGGCTTTCAGCTCGTACACGGAACTGTCCTCATCGGGATGCGTCCAGGAATTCTTCACAATTTTTCCTGTCAGCCACAGCCCCAAATGACAATCCTCCGAATAGGCAGCAAGCGGTTTTTCCTCATTCTTCTTAGTTGTGTCATAGTAGTAGCAGTTGCCATATTCGAAAAACTTCAAGTCGGTATTCTTGCGGTTGATGTTATGTGCGATGCTTTCCAACCCGCCAAACAGCAACGTCTGCCTCATGGCATTCAGGTCGGTGCTCAAGGGATTCATCAGCATGACCAGCCGGTTGGCAGGATAAGTATCCAGCCCGTTATAGTAGGCCGCACACGTAAGCGAATTGTTCAGGATTTCACTAAAGCCGCATCCCACCAATTGCTCCGCAACCAGATTCTGCAGTTTGTGCGATTTGTCATGCTCGTCCTTAATGGCCGGGCAGGAATGCAAAGAGGCGGGAATCTCTACATTATTATATCCATATATGCGCAAGATGTCTTCTATTACGTCACAGTCCCGCTGCACATCCACCCGGTAAGGCGGAACGTCCAGCACCAGCCCATCGCCTGTTTCCTTCACGATTTTCATTTCCAGACTGGTTACGATGCGTTTGATGGTGTCTGCCGGTATTGTCTTGCCCACCAGATTATGCACCTTTTCATAGGCCACCTCCACCCGAAAGTCGTCGGCGGGTGCAGCGCATACATCTTTAATTTCGGAAGAAATAGTGCCTCCTGCCAGTTCCTTCACCATCAGGGCTGCCAGTTTCAGGCAATAGATAAGCCCGTTCGGGTCGATTCCTCTTTCATATCGGAAAGACGCATCAGTGTTCAACCCATGACGGCGGGCCGTTTTGCGCACCCAGGTAGGATGGAAATAAGCACTTTCCAGAAAAATATTCCGCGTGTCTTCCGTGGAACCGGATTCCAGGCCGCCAAACACACCGGCAATGCACATAGGCTCTTCCCGGTTGCAAATCATCAGGTCACGTTCATCCAGTTTACGTTCCACGCCATCCAGCGTTACGAAAGAAGTTCCACCGGGCATGGTTTTCACAATCACCTCACCGCCTTTTATCCTGTCGGCATCAAAACAATGGAGCGGCTGTCCGAAAGCATGCACAATGTAGTTGGTGATGTCTACCACATTATTAATAGGGCGCATCCCGATGCTTCGCAGTTTGTCTTTCAGCCATTCCGGACTTTCCTTGACAGTCACTCCCTTGACCGTCAAGCCGGCATAGTGCGGACATGCTTCACTGTTCTCCACCCTGACGGCAATGTCCAAATCATGGTTGTCTACCGCAAAGGCTTCCACCGAAGGCTTCTTCAACCGGGTTGGCAAACCGTTTTGCACCAGGTAAGCATACAGGTCACGTGCCACACCGTAGTGGGAACATGCATCGGCACGGTTGGGCGTGATGTCCACTTCCAGCACATAATCGCTCTTGATGTTGTAGTAATCTTTGGCCAATGTGCCCGGCACAGCCGTATCCGGCAAAACGATGATACCGGCATGGTCTGTTCCGATGCCGATTTCATCTTCGGCACAAATCATCCCATTGGACTCCACACCACGCAGTTTCGACTTCTTGATTGTAAAACATTCATCCCCGCTGTATAATTTCGTACCCAAAGTGGCCACTACCACCTTTTGCCCGGCTGCCACATTGGACGCACCGCACACAATCTGCACCGGTTCTCCTTGTCCCAGATTGACAGTCGTCACGTGCAGATGGTCGGAATTCGGATGAGGTTCGCATGTCAACACTTCACCGACGACCACTCCTTCCAATCCTCCCTTGATGGATTGAACTTCTTCCACACTGCCCGTTTCCAGTCCGATGGAGGTCAATGCGGCAGCCACTTCGGCGGGTGTCAGGTCAAAATCAACATACTCTTTCAACCAATTATAAGAGATATTCATATCGTTATTATTTTATGTTTTCAAGAAAAAGACTTGCAAAGTTAATAAGTTTCAGTCAAACAAACAATATAAACGTGCGCCCCATCACTCTTCTTTCGTGATTTCCCCTGCCAGACTGACATTCATACAGTAACGGATTTCTGTCTGACTCAACCCGTGCCCCAACAGGAACATCAGTTTGGTGACCGCACACTCCGGCGTGCTGTCGTAGCCACTGATAACACCGGCCTGCAAAAGCTGCAAGCCCGTTTCATACCGCTTCATTTCCACCGCTCCATGCTGGCACTGGGTGATGTTGACGATGACAATTCCCCGTTCGGTAGCTTCCTTAAGCTGGCGGATCAGCCACTCCTTTTGGGGGGCATTACCCGAACCGAAAGTCTTGAGTATTACCGCCTTCAGGTTAGGGGCATGGAGCACCGAGTCAACAATGCTCTCCTGAATACCGGGAAACAGCGTGAGGACAACCACGTTGGCATCCAGCAGGAAGTGCGGTTTTAAGGGACGTTGCGGGTCGGGGCGGCGGATGAGGTGCTCATCGTAACGGATGTGTATGCCTGCCTGTGCCAGAACGGGATAGTTGAAAGAACGAAAGGCATTGAAATTTTCGGCATTGATCTTGGTCGTGCGGTTGCCGCGCATCAGTTCGTTTTCAAAAAAGATACAGACTTCTGACACAACCGGTGTGCCGTCCGGATGCTTGGCCGCAGCTATCTCGATGGCGGTGATAAGATTCTCCTTGCCGTCCGTCCGCAAAGTACCGATGGGCAACTGCGAACCTGTGAGGATGACCGGCTTGGACAGATTTTCCAACATGAAGCTGAGTGCGGAAGCCGTGTAAGCCATGGTGTCGGTTCCGTGCAGAATAACAAACCCGTCAAAATAATCGTAGTTGTAGTGGATGATTTTCACAATCTTCGCCCAAAAGGCAGGCTCCATATCAGAAGAATCTATAGGGGGATTAAACTGATAGGAAGAGATGCGGTAATTGAAACGCTTGAGCTCGGGAACATGTTTCAACAGGTGGTCGAAATTAAAGTTCTCAAGCGCACCGGTCTCCACATTCTCAATCATTCCGATTGTGCCGCCCGTGTAAATCAATAAGACGGAAGGGCATTGATTTGGTATGAACATATCGCTTTATGATGTTTATGACGGTGCAAAGATAATACAAAAAAGGGGATTACTGAATAAATCACAGGAGGCCGCGTGGAAGTATGTCCAGGCAAGGTGCACCGGTCAATACGTTTAAAAGGCCTCTGTGATGTTGAAATAAAACAAAGTCTGATTATTGACGGTGTTCTTTCCCAAATCGAGACGGACATTCATGCGCGGCTGCACTTCAATGCGCAGTCCTGCACCAAAGTTGGGCAATACACCTTCTATTTTCCCCATAGTCGGCCCCATGAAACCGCATCCTGCCCATGCCACGAAACCTATGTGGTGGAGCATCCGTTTGACCCATGTATCCTGATTGGTATTAATCATCTGCCGGTATTCTGCCATTACCACATGAGAAGACTTGTCCCGATATTGCCCCATATAATATCCCCGCAGGTCAAACGGAGACCCCGTCAGGGAATATTGCGTCAGCGGTACGTCGCCAAAGACATTTTTGGTCTGTACCGTCCATGCCAGGACCTTACGCAGCCCCAGAGATTTGTACTGCCGATAGTCTATTTCCAGGCGGTAGAAATTCTTGTCGCTGCCAATCATCTTGGAATAGGCCATGCCACGCACATCCAGATACATACCTTTATAAGCATTGGCCGGCACGTCACGGCTGTCGTATGTAAGCAGAAAACCAATGCCGGAACTGAATACTTTATAACCGTTTTCCGTACCTCCGGCCTGTAGGTAAGAATGTGCGGGATCCATGTTGTTGTCCCAATCGTAAAGCGCACGCGCAGGGTCGGAAATCCGCTCATAGTTTAAATCAATCTGAGGGCCTGCGAAAAAGTTGCTCCGCCCCAACCTGAACAAGAACCAAGGGTTTATCTGAACACCGCTGTATGAATAGGAACTGGTGCTGTCGCTGCGGATGTAATCACGGTTGGTACGATACCCCACCCCATAGAAGTTCTCGACCGTATTCTTATAACTGAATTTCCCGAAAATCCGGAAACGGTCTCCCTTGAAAAACAGTTGCGGTTTGGAAAACAAATTGATTCCTCCTCCCTCAAACATGAAAGCGATGGCAATGGGAACAACCGAACGTTGCTGGAGGGCATCATTCGGATTCATCCGGAAAGTCATTAATGCACTTCCTCCCACCGTGAGCCCAAAGTCGGGCGTATATCCCGGCCCGCCCAAGATGTTATAGTGAAAATTCCGACGGGCTACTTTCTGTTTGTGCAATTCTTTTGAGGTCAGACCGGAAATGCTATCCGTTTCTCCGGCAAGCGAGGATGTCGTTTCCTGACCCGATAAGACATTTGTAACCAGTAGAATAAGGAGGATACTCAGTATGTTTCTTTTCATATTATGCAAATGTGGCTACAAAGGAAGATATTAAAATTGAATCGTTTTTTGTCATAATTGCTAATAAACATTAACGCCCATCCTAAAAAGAACAAAAAAGGTGTTACTTTGCAGCAGAAACAATTCTGATTAAAATGGTAAAACTTATGAGAAAGCAATTCGTGTCACTGTACGTGTTAAGTTCGGTCTTCCTTTCCGTGCAAGCCCAGGACGGGAGCATCACCGGGTCCATGCTTCAACAGATTCAGCAAAGCTACCGGGAAACCGCTTCGGACAAAGCCTTGCGCAATGCAATCACCAACAACGATATTCGCAAATTGGCCCTCAACCAGGAGAATATGAAAGGGGTTGACACCCATTTCTCCATCCGGGTTTCCGGCAAAGGCATCACAGACCAGCATTCTTCCGGACGTTGCTGGCTTTTTACCGGACTGAATGTCATGCGGGCCAAGGCAATAGCCAAGTACAACTTGCCGGCCTTCGAATTCTCAGAAGTCTATCCGTTCTTTTGGGACCAATTGGAAAAAGCCAATCTCTTCTTGCAAGGAATCATTGATACGGCCCAAGAACCGATGACAAACCAGACCGTCGAGTGGCTGTTCAAGCATCCGTTGAGCGACGGCGGTACGTTTACGGGAGTGGCAGACATTGTATCCAAGTACGGGCTTGTACCGGCAGAAGTCATGCCCGAAACGAACAGCAGTTCCAATACGGCCAGCATGGCCCGGTTGATTTCGCTGAAGCTGAAAGAGTTTGGGCTGCAACTGCGGGAGATGGCGGCAAAAAAGAATACTCCGGAGCAGATGGAAGAAGAAAAAGTAAAAATGCTTGGAACCATCTACCGGATGTTGGTCCTGAATCTGGGAGTTCCGCCCACGGAATTTGATTTTGTGCGCAAAGACAGTTCCGGCAAACCTGTAGCAACCGAACATCACACGCCCCAATCTTTCCTGCAAAAATATGGCGACACATCTTTGCTGGAAAACTATGTCATGCTGATGAATGACCCTTCACGCGAATATTACAAAACCTACGAAATCGACTATGACCGGCACCGCTATGACGGCAAGAACTGGACATACGTCAACCTTCCGACAGATGTTATCAAAGAGATGGCTGTCGCATCGCTCAAAGACAGCACGATGATGTATTTTTCGTGCGACGTCAGCAAACAGTTGAATTCCGGCCGTGGCCTGCTCGACACGAAAAACTATGACTACGAATCGCTCATGGGAGTCACATTCGGCATGGACAAGAAACAACGCATCCAGACCTTCTCCAGCGGCTCCAGTCACGCCATGACCCTGGTCGGGGTTGACCTGGACAGTTCGGGCAAGCCCGTGAAGTGGCTGTTGGAAAACAGCTGGGGAGCAGCCAGCGGCTGGCAAGGACACCTTATCATGACCGACGAATGGTTTGACGAATATATGTTTCGCCTGGTGGTAGAAACGAAATACGTGCCCAAAAAGATTCTGAAACTGCTCGACAAGGAGCCGGTGAAGCTGCCCGCATGGGATCCCATGTTTGCCGAAGAGAAATAAAGCATCCATCCGTACCAGACAAATATTTGCATCTTTGCCCGCATGACAGGTGATACCTATAAAACCATAGCTGCCCCTTCTGAAGGCATTTATACGGAAAAGCGCAGCAAGTTCATTGCCTTGGCTTTTCCGGTATGCACCGTGGAAGAGGTGAAAGGGCATCTGGAAGTCTGTCAGAAGAAGTACTACGATGCCCGGCATCTTTGCTACGCCTATATGTTAGGGGCAGCCCGCACGGTGTTTCGCGCCAATGACAACGGAGAGCCTTCCGGAACAGCGGGAAAACCTATCCTGGGACAAATCAATTCCCACGAACTGACTGACATCCTTATCGTGGTGGTTCGTTATTTCGGTGGAATCAAACTGGGCACAAGCGGACTGATTGCGGCCTACAAAACGGCTGCATCGGAAGCCATCGCCTCGGCCGTGCTGGTCGAGAAAACGGTGGACGAAGAAATCACGGTGCTTTTCGAATACCCGTTCATGAACGACGTGATGCGCATTGTCAAGGAAGAAGGGCCTGAGATTGTGGCACAGGGGTATGACACGGATTGTAGCATGACCCTGCGCATCCGACTGTCCGGGATGCTTCGTATGCGGTCAAGACTGGAAAAGGTGGAAACATTGAGAATACTGGAAAACTAAAAAAACGAAATGCGGCATGGCTTTTAATGCAACACGAAAAGAATTGGGCGAACTCTATACTTTCTTCCGCCTATTGGCCAATGGAAGTGTTTCCATGGGAACAGCCGACGGGAAGAAAGAGGAAATGCAATGGCCCATCGCACTGGTTCAACGTACCGAGCACGACGGGATGCGACGTTACCTCATCGGTCCGACGGATGTCTGTGTCCGCCGGGGAAAGATGGACAAAAACGGCATCTTCCTGTATGAAGAAGGGGACGGGCAGCGGTTTCCGCGCGAAGATTTCAAAGAAGCAGCCGGGGAGATATGGACACTGCTGAAAACAGTGCCGGAAGACAAACCGGAAGTGCCGGAAGAACTGGAGAACTTCCTGGATGCACTCTGCATCTACAACCTGGAAGCTAAAACCGAAGACCGCACCGACATCTCGCTTGCATTCTGGAATGCAGATGCTCCGCTCACCGGTTTCTGTATCAGATGCCGTCTGAGCCCCATGAGTCCTTTGCTGGACGGAGGCCGGACAGCAAACCTGAAGCTGGAACAATGCGGCATCAAGTTTACAAACCCCATGGTAAACAAGATAAATGCCTTGCCCGAATCGCCAACCGAAGTGGCCGACCGTATGCGGACGATAGAACGGTGGGGCGGAGTGTTGAGATATGCCGATGTGGCCGACCGTGTGTTCCGGTGCAATCTCTCGATGATTGACCTGCACTTTCCCCGGCTGTTGACAGAAATGGTACGCCTGATGCACATGGAGGGGATTGCACGCATCAGCGACATCACCGAGCGCATCAAGACAATCAATCCGCTAAAGATAAAGGATGAACTCATCCATAAACACAAGTTCTATGAGTTCAAGGTGAAGCAACTGTTGCTGGCACTGGCCTTGGGTATGCGCCCGGCCAAGATATACAACGGCACCGATTCTGCCGTGGAAGGCATGTTGCTGGCTACGGCCGAAGGAGAAGTGCTTTGTTATCACCAGTCACGACGACAGGTGTTTGCTGATTTTCTCTACCAGAACACCCGCCTGGAAAGAGGCAATCCGGCGAAAGACAAACACGGACTCCTGGAGAAAGAAAACGGTATATACTATTTCAAACTGAATGCAAAAATCGGATTACTTAAAAGATAAGAGTCATGAATGAAGTTTTATGCAACATCAAAGCACGTCGAAGCACCCGTGCTTATGCCGAACGGCAAGTAGCCGAAGGCGATTTGAATCTGATTCTGGAAGCGGCAACCCACGCTCCCAGCGGAATGAACCTGCAGACATGGCATTTCACAGTCGTGCAGAATGCAGAAAAACTGGCCGAACTGAACGGGCAGATTAAAGTAGCCTTTGCAAAAAGCAACGACCCACGGATGCAGGAACGGGGGCAAAACCCTTCGTACTGCTGCTACTACCATGCACCGACACTGGTCATCGTTTCGGCCGACGGAAACAACTGGCTTTCTCCCTTTGACTGTGCCTGCGCCTTGGAAAACATTTTCCTGGCAGCCACTTCACTGGGCATTGCTTCGTGCTGGATTAACCAGCCGGGACAAACCTGTGAAGACCCCGGCGTGCGTGCCTGTCTCACCGGACTGGGTGTGCCGGAGAACTACCGGGTGTATGGATGCGCAGCCCTGGGCTACCCGTCCGCAGACAGCCTTCCGAAGCCGAAGAAACTGGCGGAAGGCACCATCAACTTTGTACGTTGAACTGTAGAATGAATGCGGGGTACCCGGTTGAACGACCGCAGTACCCCGCATTTGCATTTGGGTCAATGCAAGGTGCCACGATAGACCAGCGTGTTCGCATCGAAATGCGTTTCCGGCAAAGAGATGCCCGGCGCAAACAGTCCGAACACGGCCGAACCGGAACCGCTCATGGCAGCATAGACGGCCCCTGACCTATACAACTCTTCCTTGATTTCTCCGATAAGAGGAAAACGGGGGAACACGCTTGCTTCAAAATCATTGGTCAACTGTTCTTTCCATTGTTCCGGCGGCAGTCGGACAATTTCCCGTACAGACCGTGACGGTCGATGCGGATGAATGCGGGAGAAGGCTTCCCGTGTAGATACAAAGACATCGGGCTTGACCACAATGTACTGATACCCCTGCAAAGAACAGTGGACAGGCGAAAACAGATTCCCGATTCCTTCGGCATAAATGGGCTGATTCCGCACAAAAAAAGCACAATCGGCTCCCAACTGTGCCGCATATTCTTCCAAACGCTCTGCAGACAGATTCAGTTCAAACAGTTCGTTCAGGCTTTTCAGCATAAAGGCAGCATCGGACGACCCGCCTCCCAGTCCGGCCCCTGCAGGAATGTGTTTGAACAAGTGCACGTCTACGGCCGGGAGATGATGCATCGCATCCAACAACCGGTATGCTTTTACCACCAGATTGTCTTCCATGCTTCCCGCAATCTCCATGCCGGTCTGGTGCAACCGGATTTTCCCGTTTTGTTCTTTCGAAAGGTTTACTTCCAGTGCGTCTTCCAATGGAAGCGGATAGAATACGGTCTCCAAGTTGTGATACCCGTCGGGACGTTTTTCCACGATGTTCAGTCCCAGGTTGATTTTGGCATTCGGAAAGGTTATCATTGTGTCCTTTAAAATTAGTCATTATAGTATCTGGCGCAGGTCACCGGCTCATGACGCTCTCGCCCGTTATGGATTCAAAAATACAAAAAAGACAGGAATGCTCAAAAGGAATCCTGCCTTTTAACCACGAGACAGGGATCTAAAGCAGCGGGCAGAGTCAGCCACCAAGTAGATATCTATATGAAAGTCAATGGTATGGATATACCTTTGTCAGTAAATTAATACCCCGTTTGCTGGACACCTGTATCGAGCACGCTCCATGCCTGTATCGAACACATTCCATGCCTGTATCGAACACGTTCGATACAGGTGTCCAGCAAACGGGATACCTGTATCCCGGTTCCGCATCACCGCATTCTTCGGAAACAGATTGAATAACAATTATATAGCACAACAAATCCGTTCAGAATGATTAAGGGTTGCCTAACGGCAAAGAGCGGACTGCACCATGAGCAGACGGGCATTCCTTTGAACACACGCAGGAGAATGCAAGAAGAATACTACAGTTTCAGATAGAAATTTTCACATACAGAATTTTCCGTTTGGCAGGAATAAGTTCATATTTTTCTATATTAGTTGTACATTTTCATAAATATCTCTACTTTTGCAAACAAATATTTATAAGATGGTATGTTGAATAAGAAAAATGTATGTGGAGCATGGATTGGGGCATTCTGTATGCTCTTCTCCTTTGGAAGTCTGTTTTCTGAGGAGCGGAAAATGGAAACGGAAGGCGGTTGGGACTGTCGGTTCATGGGCATTGTCACCGATTCTGTGGTTGCTCCTGTTGCCGTTCCTGCCGATACGGTAGCCCAACCTTCCATTTCGCCGGTCGTCGGTTCGCTTCCCGCCGATTCACTCATAGCCGACAGTGAGGAACTGACTGAGGACGATAGTGCAGAACCGGCCGAGAGTGAAAGTGTAGAGCTGACTGAAAACGATAGCATGGTGCCGACTGAGAACGACAGTGTAAGGTTGGTTGAGAGCGAAAGTGTAGAACTGCTTGAGAACGATAGCGTGAAGCTGACTGAAAACGACAATGTAAGGTTAGCCGAGAGTGAAAGTGTAGAGCTGACTGAAAACGATAGTGTGGTGCCGGCTGAGAACGACAGTGTAGGACTGGCTGTGGGCGACAGTCTTGCAACCCCGACTCCCCTGCCACGCTGGTACACGCCCGATGCCGTGGCCGATGCCACTCCTGCCGAAGTGACACGCGACTTTCATACACTGGCCGCTTATTTCCGCCAGAAGCTGAATAACCCCGATGACCAGGTACGCGCCATTTATCATTGGATTGCGAACAACATCGAATATAACGTCTACACTTCTTTTGTGTCCCGCTACGAAGAATACAGCGAGGAGAAAGAAGCCATGAAGACTCTGGCCGAGCGCAAGGGCACCTGCCAGCAATACACGGTGCTGTTCAAGATGCTGTGTGAGGAGTGCGGCGTCGATGTCTGCCTGATTCATGGCTACAACAAATCCGGAAAGTATCTGTTGCCGGACTCCCATCAGTGGTGCGCCGCCCGGATAGGGAGTGAATGGTGTATGTTCGACCCCACCTGGGGAGCCGGTTACATCGAGAATTACACTTTCGTGCCTTCGCCCAACGACCGTTACTTCAAGGTCGCACCGGACAGCCTGCTGAAGACTCACATGCCTTTTGACCCGCTGTGGCAAATGAGTACCCATCCCCTATCCTACAAGGAATTCGACTCCGGCGAAAAAGACACTTTGCGGACATCCCCCTACTTTGCGTGGAAAGACACGCTGTCACACTACTTGCAGCAGACACCCCTGGAACGCATGGAATCCATGTCTGCCCGTATGCAATTCTACAAGGAAAATAATCCATTGGTGCGGAACGAGCTGCTGCTCATTGCATCGAACATCCGGATTACCCGTTTGCAGCACCTGATTGACACCTACAACCTGGCCATGGAACTGCAGGGCGTAGCTTCGGACTCTATCAATAAGTTCATCCGTTACCGCAATGCCACTTTCGAACCTTTGATGCCGGACAGTGCCATCCAGCGAATGGTGGATGTGCCCGGGCAGATTATCCAAAGGGCGGACAGCGTCATCAATACGATTCACGAAGTCCCCGATGACTACCGGGAGAGGGTAGTCGAACTGCGGACGGCCATCATCAACCTTGCCTCCCGCATCTACAGAGAAGACCTGTTCCTGCAACAATACTTCAACACCCCGCGCAAGAACCGGAAAGAACTGTTCATGCGGTAGCACCGGAGCTTCCCCACATTCACCATGCCCTTCCTGCATTTTCCCCATCCACTCCCCGGAGGGCTGTGGAATAACTCCACACCCGTAGTGGAACAATTCTACAGGATAAAGGAGAAAAAAATTGGGCAGAGTGCATTAGTTTTCTTAGCTTTGCGGCAAAGAAGTCGATGCTTCTCCGGAAATGTCCGACGGGATGCATTTTTGGCATTGTTATTGCTCTTTATGCACGAACAGGTCTAAACCCTAAAAATAAACTGCATGAAACTATTTACGACCAAAATGGACTTGAAGCTGAAAAAGAAAAGACTGATTATCATGGTCAGCTGCATGGTGGTGCTGGGGGGGGTGTATGCGATTCTGGCATGGCCGCGCAAGGTACAGCCCGAAGCTCCCACGGTGATTGTGGAACCGGCTGCAACGGGCGACGTGGAAATCTACGGCGAATACGTGGGTCGCATCCGTGCCCAACAATTTGTAGAGGTACGCGCGCGCGTAGAAGGTTATTTGGAGAGTATGCTTTTTGCCGAGGGTACGTATGTGACAAAAAACCAGGTGCTGTTTGTCATCAACCAAGACCAGTATCGTGCCAAAGCCGACAAGGCACGGGCGCAACTGAAGAAGGATGAGGCGCAGGCTCTGAAAGCCAAACGTGACCTGGACCGCATCCGTCCGCTGTACGACCAGAACGCAGCCAGCCAACTGGACCTGGACAATGCGCTGGCAGCATACGAAACAGCCGAAGCGTCGGTGGCAATGAGCCAGGCCGACCTGGACCAGGCCGAACTGGAACTGGGCTACACCATCGTGCGGTCTCCGCTGTCGGGACACATCAGTGAACGGAACGTGGACCTGGGAACCCTGGTCGGCCCCGGAAGCAAATCGTTGCTTGCCACGGTGGTGAAGAGTGACACGGTGCTGGTGGACTTCAGCATGACGGCCCTGGACTACCTGAAGAGCAAGGAACGAAACGTGGAACTGGGACAACAGGATTTGTCCCGCTCCTGGCAACCCAACATCACCATCACGCTGGCTGACAACACGGTTTACCCCTATAAAGGATATGTGGACTTTGCCGAACCGCAGGTGGACCCGCAGACCGGTACGTTCTCCGTGCGTGCCGAGATGCCCAATCCGGACCGTGCCCTGCTGCCGGGACAGTTTACCAACGTGAAACTGCTGCTGGATGTACGCGAGAATGCCGTGGCTGTGCCACAAAAGGCCATCACGATTGAAAAGGGCGGTGCCTACATCTTTGTGATGCGCCGCGACTCGGTAGTGGAACGCCGCTTCGTGGAAGTGGGTCCCGAATTTGGCAACAACACTGTGATAGAACGCGGACTGGTACCGGGAGAGAATGTGGTGACAGAAGGCTTCCACAAGCTGACACCGGGCATGAAAGTGAACCCGCAGTCTCCTGTTGACCAGTCGGAAAAGGCGCAGGCAGACACCCCGCCAAGCCCCATGAGTGAGGAGAGTTCCGAAGCAGAACAAGAATAAAGGAAAAGCCGTATGAAGATTACCTTTTTTATTGATCGCCCGGTGTTCTCGATGGTGATTTCCATCCTGATTGTGTTGGTGGGCATCATCGGGCTGACCATGCTGCCGATTGATCAATATCCCCAAATAACACCGCCTGTGGTGCGGATTGATGCATCCTATCCGGGCGCCAGCGCACTGACGGTGTCACAAGCGGTGGCCACCCCCATCGAGCAGGAACTAAACGGTACGCCCGGTATGCTCTACATGGAGTCCACCAGTTCCAATTCAGGAGGCTTCTCGGCAACGGTGACGTTCGACATCTCATCCAACGCCGATTTGGCCGCCGTGGAAATACAGAACCGCGTGAAGCTGGCCGAAAGCCGGTTGCCTGCCGAGGTTGTCCAGAACGGGATTTCGGTGGAAAAGCAGTCACCCAGCCAGCTGATGACAATTTGCCTGCGTTCAAGCGACCCGAAGTTCGATGAAATCTACCTGAGCAACTTTGCCACACTGAACGTGCTCGACCTCTTACGCCGCATTCCCGGTGTGGGACGTGTGTCAAACGTGGGCAGCCGTTACTATGCCATGCAGATTTGGGTGTCGCCCGACAAGCTGGCCAACTTCGGCCTGACGGTGCAGGACCTGCAAAATGCACTGAAAGACCAAAACCGTGAGGCTGCTGCCGGTGTGCTGGGACAACAGCCCACAACGGGAGTGGACATCACCATCCCCATCACGACGCAGGGACGTCTGAGCACGGTGAGCCAGTTTGAGAACATCATCCTCCGGGCAAACGCCAACGGGTCGAGCATTCGTCTGCGCGACGTGGCACGGGTGTCACTCGAAGCCCAGTCCTACAACACAGAGAGCGGACTTAACGGAGAAAACGCGGCCGTGTTGTCCGTCTACACCCTGCCGGGAGCCAACGCTATGGAGGTGGCAGAGCGCGTGAAGCAGACCATGAAGGAACTCAGTGCCACCTTCCCCGAAGGAATGACCTACGAGATTCCGTTCGACATGACGAACTACATATCCGAGTCCATCCACGAGGTGTACAAAACGTTGTTCGAGGCCCTGCTGTTGGTGATTCTGGTCGTGTTCTTCTCTTTGCAGAGCTGGCGTGCCACGATGATTCCGCTCGTCGCAGTGCCCATTTCGCTGATCGGTACGTTCGGCTTTATGCTGATTTTCGGCTTCACACTGAACACACTGACCCTGTTGGGACTGGTGCTTGCCATCGGTATTGTGGTGGACGATGCCATCGTGGTGGTTGAAAATGTGGAGTACCTGATGGAAAAAGAGAGGTTGTCGCCTTATGAGGCCACGAAAAAGGCCATGACCGGACTGACCAGTGCGCTGGTGGCGACTTCGCTGGTGCTTTGTGCCGTGTTCGTTCCGGTCAGCTTCCTGAGCGGCATCACCGGCCAGCTCTACCGGCAGTTCACCATCACCATTGCCGTGTCCGTACTGCTGTCCACAGTGGTGGCTCTGACGCTCAGCCCGGTGATGTGTTCACTCATCCTGCGTCCGGACAACGGCAAGAAAAAGAATATCGTGTTCCGTAAAATCAACCAATGGCTGGCTTTCGGCAACCATCGCTATATCGGCACCATCGACCGTTCCCTCAAGAACCCCAAACGGCTGATGTCGGCCTTCGGAGTGGTCGTGGCAGCAATCTTTCTGATTCACCACTTGATTCCGACCAGCTTCCTGCCGGTGGAAGACCAAGGCTATTTCCGGGTGGAACTGGAACTGCCCGAAGGGGCTACGCTGGAACGCACGCGGGTCGTGACCGACCGGGCCATAGCCTATCTCATGGACAACCCTTATGTGGAGTATGTGCAGAACGTCACCGGCTCGAGCCAGCGGGTCGGTACAAACCAGGCACGCAGCCTGCTGACCGTCATACTGAAACCTTGGGAAAAACGCAAGGGGGTGAACATCGACGAGGTGATGGAAATGGTGAAGAAAGACCTGTCCAGATATCCGGAATGCAAGGTTTACCTCTCGACCCCTCCCGTCATTCCGGGGCTGGGTACTGCGGGCGGTTTCGAGATGCAGCTTGAAGCGAGAGGTGACGCCACCTTCGACAACCTGGTACAGGCCACCGACACGCTGATGTATTACGCCCAACAGCGGAAAGAACTCTCCGGAGTGTCCTCGGCCTTGCAGGCAGACATTCCCCAACTTTATTTCGATGTGGACCGCGACAAAGTGAAGATGCTGGGCGTACCGCTGGCAGACGTGTTTTCCACCATGAAAGCCTATACGGGTTCGGTCTACGTCAACGACTTCAATATGTTCAACCGCATCTACCGCGTCTACGTGCAGGCCGAAGCTCCTTTCCGGGCGCACAAGGACAACATCAACCTTTTCTTCGTGCGGGCTGCCAACGGTGCCATGATTCCGCTGACCGCCTTGGGCAACGCCAACTATACGACCGGTCCGGGCAGCATCAAACGTTTCAATATGTTTACGTCAGCCGTCATCCGGGGCGAGGCAGCCAAGGGGTACAGTTCGGGGCAGGCCATGGAAATCATGGAACAGATAGTCCGGAACCACCTGCCTGACAACATCGGGCTGGAATGGAGCGGCCTGTCCTATCAGGAAAAGGCGGCAGGCGGGCAGACGGGCAGCGTCCTGACACTGGTGTTCCTGTTTGTGTTCCTCTTCCTGGCCGCACTCTACGAAAGCTGGACGGTGCCTATCGCCGTGTTGCTCTCATTGCCGGTGGCTGCCTTGGGTGCCTACCTGGGCACGGCCGTGTGCGGACTGGAGAATGACATCTATTTCCAGATAGGCCTGGTAATGCTGATGGGGCTTGCCGCCAAGAACGCCATCCTGATTGTGGAGTTTGCGAAAGTGCAGGTTGATGCCGGCTGCGACCTGGTTCGCGCGGCCATCCATGCAGCCCAACTCCGTTTCCGCCCGATTCTGATGACTTCCCTGGCATTCGTGCTGGGTATGCTTCCGATGGTGCTGGCAAGCGGGCCGGGATCGGCAAGCCGTCAGGCCATAGGTACAGGCGTGTTCTTCGGCATGATATTCGCCATTGTGTTTGGCATTGTGCTGGTACCTTTCTTCTTTGTGATGATTTATAAGACCCAGTCGAAGGTGAAACGTAAAATCAGTAAATAAATGGATAGAACGATGACAAGAATACATAAGGCGCACATACTGCTGTCATTGTCGGTTGTCATGCTCCTGACATCCTGCAAAATCGGCAAGAGCTATGTCAGGCCGGATTTGGACTTGCCTTCCAGTCTGACACAGAAAGGAATGATAGAGGACACGATGTCGGTGGCCGATTATTCCTGGGAAGAAATATACACCGACACATTGTTGCAGAGCCTCATTCGCAAGATGCTGTCCCATAATAAGGACTTGTTGATGGCTGACGCTTCCGTGAAAATGCAGGCGGCCTTGAAACGCATCGATTTCGCCAACCTCTTCCCGCAAATCGGTTTGCGGGTCTATGCCGAACGGGAAAGGGAGAACCACGGCGGCAACAGCTATAAAAACGACGATCAGTTTGACCTGAAAGGTACCGTGGCCTGGGAGTTGGATTTGTGGGGCAAACTGAGGTGGACACACGATGCCGGCGTGGCCGAGTTCCTGGGTTCCATAGAGAACCGTCGTGCCTTGCAGATGAGCCTGATAGCCCGTGTGGCACAATCTTACTTTGAACTGGTGGCCTTGGACAATGAATTGTCCATTGTCCGCCAGACGGTGAATGCCCGCCGCGAAAGCCTCCACCTGGCACGCATCCGCTACGAAGGTGGTCTGACCTCCGAGGTGGCTTTCCGTCAGGCTCAAGTGGAGTTGGCACGCACGGCTACATTGATACCCGACCTGGAACGGCAGATTACCCTGAAGGAAAACGAGCTGGCTTTCCTGACGGGCGACTATCCGCACAACATCAAACGTGCCCTTCTGCCGCAGGAGGTCAATTTCCCGGCCAGCCTTCCCGTGGGGTTGCCCAGCACGCTGCTGGAACGTCGTCCCGACGTGCGCCAGGCCGAGCAGGAACTCATCGCAGCCAATGCCGAGGTGGGTGTGGCACTGACCGGCATGTTTCCCAGCATTGCGCTGACCGCACAGGTAGGTGCCGAGAGCGACCTGCTGAAAGAGTTGCTGGAGTCGCCCTATCACCTGCTTTCCGCCACCTTTCTCCAACCTATTTTCGCTATGGGCAAGAACCGTGCCCGCCTTAAAGCCCGCCGTGCGGCTTTCGAGCGTGCCACGTATGCCTACGAGAAAGTAGTACTGACAGCCTTCCGGGATGCTTACGATGCCATTGCCACTTTCAACAAGATGAAGGAGATTTACCAGACACGCCTCTCACTGGAAGAATCGTCCAAGTCGTCGATGGTGCTGGCACAGTTGCAATATGTCAACGGTGCCATCGCCTACATGGACCTGCTGGATGCCCAGCGTACTTACCTGGACGCGCAAATCAGCCTGAGCAATGCCTTGCGTGACCGCCAGCTGGCTATGGTGAATGTCTACAAGGCATTGGGAGGGGGATGGAGCATGGAAGAATAAAAAGAACTGGTCTCCTTGCATTTCTTCCGGAAAAAAGCGAAATTTGCAACGTTTTAGTAAGCGAGTTTATTTACACCTTTAAATAACATAGAAATGACTAAAAGTGCATTGCAAATCGCAAGGGCTGCTTATCAGCCCAAACTTCCGAAAGCGCTGAAAGGCAACGTCAAAGTTGTGGAAGGCGCAGCCACTCAGTCAGTGGCCGACCAGGAAGAAATCAAAAAACTGTTTCCCAATACCTACGGAATGCCCCTGATCAAGTTTGAGGCGACGGATGAAACCATCGGCTTCCCTCCCATCAATGTGGGGGTCATTCTTTCGGGCGGCCAGGCACCTGGCGGACACAATGTGATTTCCGGTCTGTTTGACGGCATCAAAAAGCTGAATAAGGAAAGCAAGCTCTACGGTTTCATCCTTGGCCCCGGCGGACTGGTTGACCATAATTACAAGGAACTGACAGGCGACATCATCGACGAATACCGTAACACGGGGGGATTCGACATCATCGGCTCCGGACGTACCAAACTGGAAAAGGTGGAACAGTTTGAGAAAGGATATGAAATCCTGAAAGAACTGGACATCAAGGCACTCGTAATCATCGGCGGGGACGATTCGAACACCAACGCCTGTGTGCTGGCTGAGTATTACGCCACCAAGAACTATGGCGTTCAGGTCATCGGATGTCCGAAGACCATCGATGGCGACCTGAAGAACGAAATGATTGAAACCTCGTTCGGCTTTGACACTGCCTGCAAGACCTACTCGGAAGTGATTGGCAACATCCAACGCGACTGCAACTCTGCACGCAAGTATTGGCATTTTATCAAGCTGATGGGACGTTCGGCTTCGCACATCGCACTGGAATGCGCATTGCAAGTGCAACCCAACATCTGTCTTATTTCGGAGGAAGTGGAGGCAAAGAATATGTCGCTGGACGACATCGTGACCTGCATAGCCCAAGCCGTTGCCGACCGTGCTGCTGCCGGAAACAACTTCGGCACGGTGCTGGTGCCCGAAGGGTTGATAGAGTTTATCCCTGCCATGAAACGTCTGATTGCCGAACTGAACGACTTTCTGGCTGCCAATGCGGACGAATTTGCCAAAGTGGAGAAAACAGCACAGCGCGATTATATCATCGGTAAGCTGTCCCCTGAGAATGCGGCTGTTTATGCAAGCCTCCCCGAAGGCGTAGCCCATCAGCTGACCTTGGACCGCGACCCGCACGGAAATGTACAGGTTTCATTGATTGAAACAGAAAAGTTGCTGTCTGAAATGGTCGGCAAGAAGCTGGCCGCATGGAAAGAAGAAGGTAAGTTCGTTGGCAAGTTCTCGGCTCTGCACCATTTCTTCGGATACGAAGGACGTTGTGCCGCCCCCTCCAATTTCGATGCAGACTACTGCTATTCACTGGGATGCACGGCTGCTTCGCTGATTGCCAATGGGAAAACGGGCTATATGGCATCTGTCCGCAACACAACAGCGCCGGCCGAAGAATGGATTGCAGGCGGTGTGCCCATCACCATGATGATGAACATGGAACGCCGTCATGGCGAAATGAAGCCGGTCATCCAGAAGGCATTGGTGAAACTGGACGGTGCACCTTTCAAAGCATTTGCCGCCCAACGCGACACCTGGGCCAAAGAAACAGCCTTTGTATATCCGGGTCCCATCCAATACTTCGGGCCTACAGAAGTGTGCGACCAGCCTACAAAGACCCTGCAACTGGAACAGACTAAATGATATTGTACGCTGAAAGGACACAGACCACACCGCTTAACCGGATTCTGAGCCAGAATCAGAAAGGATAAAGGAGCGTGGCCTGTGTTCCTTTTTTATATATAAAAGGAATACCCGCAATATGCCGATACAATTATGGCTGAAAAGATATTGCATCCTTTGCGGTCAAAGTATATATTCATCGGCACATGAAGTATATATTCATTGGCGGTTGAAGTATATCTGCATTATGAGAACAGGCATTGCAAAGTGTGGACAATTCAAATAGTAAAATACAACGGATGAGTGCCAGGAAACCTGTCAAAGCGACCCGTCGGCGCAAGCCCGTTTCGCGCGGTACACGCCGCACTACAGCCAGGAAACCTGTGCGAACCATGCCTGTATGGTTGCGCAATGGGTTGGCCGTTTGCATTGCAGCTGCATTCTTTGCAGGATTTTATTGGTTCTTCATCCGTCCTTATGCTTATCGTTGGAAGCCGTGCAGCGGTCAGCGGGAATATGGGGTGTGTATGCCGCAGAGCTATGAAGTGCATGGCATTGACGTATCCCACTACCAGGGGAACATCGACTGGGGCGGCCTGACACAGTGCAAGAAAGGACAGTTTCCCATACATTTTGTTTTCATGAAAGCCACAGAGGGAGGCGACCACGACGATGACAGGTTTGCACAAAACTTTGAGTCGGCACGGCAATACGGCTTTATCCGTGGGGCATATCACTACTTCATCCCACAGACAGACGCCGACAGGCAAGCCGACTTTTTTATCAACAGGGTGCAACTGACAACAGGGGACCTCCCGCCGGTGCTTGATGTAGAGTCGGTGGGTGGAAAATCTCTTCACGACTTGAAGCATGGTGTAAAGAGATGGCTTGACAGGGTGGAAGAACATTATGGGGTAAAACCTATATTGTACACTTCCTATAAGTTCAAGAAAGATTACCTGAACGATTCCATTTTCGATATCTATCCGTATTGGATAGCGCACTATTATGTGGATTCCGTGAGGTATAAAGGCCGGTGGCACTTCTGGCAGCATACAGACGTGGGAAATGTACCCGGCATCGGGGGACCGGTAGACTTGAATGTTTTCAATGGAAGCTTACAGGCTTTGCGGGAAATGCTGTTGCCTTGACCGCCCGGAACCATTCAGCTATCCCCTACCCTTGCCTTGAAAGTTCTTTTGACAGGCAAAGAGAATGCGTGCAGGTATTCATTAAAGTTTATAAATATTTCGTCTGAAGATTTTGTGCTTTTCAAGAACATCTTTACCTTTGCAGCGATTGAATGCGCGACAGCGAAAGATTTCCTTGTGAAAAAGGGTTTCTTGACGGCCTGTAAGAAAACAAATGGCTGGATGACAAAACATTATTGAGGAAGAAAGCTTGCTCGTGTGCTTTGTTGCAAATGAGACCGTTGACAGAAGAAGTCAAATGCCCGAAGTGTTCATGGAGAAATGTGTGGTACCTTAGTATTTATTAAAGTTAAAATTGAAGCTGATAAAAGAAGAAAATCATGTTGATAGCAGTAGATTTTGATGGCACTATCGTAGAAGACCGTTATCCAGGCATTGGGCGTGAGAAACCGTTCGCCATTGACACTTTGAAAAAATTGAGCGCGGAACGCCACAAACTGATTCTCTGGAGTGTTCGCGAAGGAAAGCTTTTGGATGAGGCTGTTGCTTTTTGCCGTGAACGGGGATTGGAATTTTATGCGGTCAATCGTGACTACCCGGAGGAAGAGCAGGGTTCGAACAATCATTTTTCCCGCAAACTGAAAGTTTCTCTTTTTATAGACGATCGTAATTTGGGCGGACTGCCCGATTGGGGCACTATCTACGAAATGGTGACGAAACGTTTGAGTTATGAAGATTTATTTCATAAATACGAGCAGGAAAACGTTCCTACGAAGCCCCAGGGCTTTTTTGCACGGCTGTTCAGAAAGTAATAATTTTGCATTAAACATAGAAAAATCAGATAAGAATGAGGCTTAACGGAATCCTATTGACTTTTGCCATTGCAGGGATGCTTGGAAGTTGTACTTCCTATAAGAATGTTCCTTATATGCAGAATCCGGAAGCGGTGAATGAATACCTTGATGCGCTTCCTCTGTATGACGCTAAAATTATGCCCAAAGATTTGTTGAGTATAACTGTGAATACAAGCGATCCCCAAGCCGCCGCCCCTTTCAACCTGACGGTGCAGACAGCCCTCAACGCTTCCCTCACCAACATCAACACGACCACCCAACCCACGTTGCAGCAATATCTGGTGAACAATGAGGGGGAAATCGACTTCCCCGTTATCGGCCGCTTGCATGTGGGCGGGCTGACCAAAAACGAGGCGGAGGATCTGATTCGTGAAAACCTGAAACTCTACCTGAAGGAAGCGCCCATCGTGACGGTGCGGATGGCAAACTACAAGATTTCCGTATTGGGCGAGGTGGCGAGTCCGGGTACATTTACAGTCAGCAATGAGAAAGTAAACGTATTGGAAGCATTGGCTATGGCGGGCGACATGACGGTCTACGGCGTGCGCGACAACGTCAAGCTGATCCGTGAGGATGCAAACGGTAAAAGGGAAATCATCACCCTCGACCTCAACAAGGCCGACATAGTGGTGTCCCCCTACTACTACCTCCGCCAGAACGACATCATCTACGTGACGCCCAACAAGACAAAGGCACGGAACTCCGACATAGGCAATGCCACCACCATTTGGATCAGTGCGACATCCATCCTAGTATCCATCGCCAGCTTAGTAGTAAATATCGTAAAATAAACAGTGAACCAGATGACGACAGACGAACAATCCTTGGAAAACAACCAAAAGCAGGAAGAGAGTATCAACCTTTATGCCCTTTTTTTTAAATATTTCGTATATTGGCCGTGGTTTCTGGTCAGCGTGTTGGTTTGTCTGGTCGGATGCTACATTTACCTCCGCTTCCAGACTCCGGTGTACAACGTAAGTTCTTCGGTACTGATAAAGGAAGAAGACAGCCGTAACAACACATCCGGTGTAAGTCCGTTGGCAGCCATGCAGGACTTGGGTATGTTCTCCATGACCAACAACTTCGACAACGAAGTGGAAATCCTGAAATCCCGCACATTAGTAAGAAAAGTCGTAAAGGATTTGGGACTTTACATCAGCATCAGTGAAAATCGTTTCTTCGGTTACAACACGCCGCTATACAAAACCTCTCCGGTCAACGTATATATGAATCCCGACCAGGCCGAAAAGCTGGAAGAAGCGGTTCGGCTGGACATCTATTATTCGTTGGACGGGAAGATGCGCGTGAAAGCCGAATATGTGCTGGAGGAAGAGAATGAAGAGATAGAGCAAAGCTTTGACAAGCTCCCTGCCGTGTTCCCCACCCCCGTCGGCGTGTTCAGCTTCACCCCTAACGATTCCATCCTGAACGATACTATCCATCCGTTGGAAGAGGATGTACACTTGGTGGCCTATGTGAACAGTCTCACGAGGGTTGCAGCTTCCTATGTAGACAACATGACGGTGGAGCCTGCCTCCAAGACGACAACCATCGCCTTGCTGAACGTACAGACAACCGTGGTACAACGAGGAATAGATTTCATCAACCATCTGGTGGCATCCTATAACCGGGACACCAACGACGAAAAGAACGAAGTGGCCCAGAAGAGTGCGGACTTCATCGAAGAACGCATCGGCATCATCAACCAGGATCTGGGCACAACGGAAAGCGAACTGGCCGAATTCAAACAGCGTGCCGGACTGACCGACTTGACCAGCGATGCACAACAGGCGTTGCAGGAAAGTTCGCGGTATGAGCAGCGACAGGTGGAAAATGCCATTCAAATCAGCCTCGTCACTTCGCTGAAAGAATACATCAATGACCCGCAGAACAAGGACGAGGTGCTTCCTGCCGACGTAGGTTATACGGATAATAACCTGACTTCCGTCATTGACCAATACAACACGATGTTGATAGAGCGCAGACGGCTGCTGCGTACTTCGTCTGAAAACAACCCCGCAGTAGTGAACATGAACACCGGCATCGAAGCCATGCACCATACGGTGAAAACTACAGTGGACGGTGTGCTGAGGGGATTGCAGCTTGCACAGGCCGACCTCGAACGGCAAGCGCGCAAGTTTGAAGGCCGCATCAGCAATGCCCCCGTGCAAGAGAAGGAGTTCATCGGTATCTCGCGCCAGCAGGAAATCAAGGCCGCGCTCTATACCATGTTGCTCCAGAAGAGGGAAGAAAACGCCATCACGCTGGCCGCGACGGCCAACAACGGACGGATTATCGAAGAACCTTTGGCCGACAAATATCCGGTAGCCCCACGCAAGAAGCTTTTCATGCTGGCTGCTTTCGTTTTGGGGCTGGGCATTCCCGTCGGTATCGTTTACCTGCGTGACCTGCTGAAGTATAAGATTGAGAACCGCGAGGATGTGGAGAATATTACAGACGTTTCCGTCGTAGGTGAAATTCCCCTTTACACCAGGCAGGAGGAGCGGGGAGCCATCGTGGTTCATGAAAACAAGAATGAAATCATGGAAGAGACTTTCCGGGCGTTGCGCACCAACCTGCTGTTTATGCTGGGCAGCGGCGAAAAAGTAATGCTGTTCACGTCCAGCCAGCCGAGTGAGGGTAAGTCTTTCATTGCCGGCAATACCGCCGTAAGTCTGGCATTCATGGGCAAGAAGGTTCTCATCATGGGTCTGGATATCCGTAAACCCGGTCTGAACAAGGTGTTCAACTTGAGCTATCGGGAAGAAGGCATCACCAACTACTTGAGTGACCCGGAGCATGTGAACCTGTTTGACATGATCCGCCCCAGTAACATTTCCCCGAACCTGGACATCCTGCCCGGCGGTCCAGTTCCACCCAACCCTACGGAACTGGTAGCGAGAGAAGTACTGGACAAGGCCATTGACAAGCTGAAAGAAGTGTATGATTACATTATTCTGGATACGGCTCCTATCGCCATGGTGACTGATACGGCAATCATTGGTCGTGTAGCCAATCTGTGCGTATATGTCTGCCGTGCCGATGTAACCCCCAAAGCTGCATACGGATATATCAACGTGTTGCGTGACAGTAAAAAGTTCCCGAAACTTGCCACCGTCATCAATTCCATTGATATGAGCAAGCGTAAAAACAGTTATGGCTACGGTTACGGTAAGAAGTACGGCTATGGCTACGGTTACGGCTATGGATATGGTTACGGTTACGGCTATGAAAATGAGAACAAGGGCAAACGGAAAAAGAAATAGTTTGTCTGATGATATAATGTGTTCGAGGGGGTAGCCGAATGGTTGCCCCCTCTTCGCGTTATATGCCTGCCCGAATGAATAAAGTATTGTATGGCATTTATGCCTTTGGCTTCTGCCAAACTGGCAGGAAACCTGTCACAGACTCTGTGTGACTCCGCCTTTCCCGTTTTGGCACATGATTTGTATGTAGAATAGCGTCCGTTGATAAGACGGGCAGGAATAAACCGAATAATAACAATATAAAAAATAGTAATCATGGGAAAAATTATTGGAATTGACTTAGGTACTACGAATTCTTGTGTTGCTGTATTCGAAGGCAACGAACCTGTAGTGATAACAAACAGCGAAGGCAAACGCACTACACCTTCAGTAGTGGCTTTCGTAGATGGTGGCGAACGTAAAGTGGGAGATCCTGCCAAACGCCAGGCCATCACAAACCCGAAGCGTACGATTTATTCAATCAAGCGTTTCATGGGAGAAAATTGGGCACAAGTACAAAAAGAAATTTCGCGGGTGCCTTATCCGGTAGTGAACGACAACAATATGCCGCGCGTAGACATTGATGGCCGCCATTATACTCCGCAGGAAATCTCTGCCATGATTCTTCAGAAAATGAAGAAGACTGCCGAAGATTACCTGGGACAAGAGGTAACGGAAGCCGTCATCACCGTGCCCGCTTATTTCTCCGACTCGCAACGCCAGGCTACGAAAGAGGCCGGCCAGATTGCAGGACTGGACGTGAAACGTATCGTGAACGAGCCGACAGCAGCCGCTTTGGCTTATGGTGTGGACAAGGCCAACAAGGACATGAAAGTGGCTGTGTTCGACTTGGGTGGTGGTACATTCGATATTTCTATTCTGGAATTTGGTGGCGGTGTGTTTGAAGTGCTGTCAACCAACGGTGATACCCATTTGGGAGGCGACGACTTCGACCAGGCCATTATCAACTGGCTGGTACAAGAGTTCAAAAACGATGAAGGTGCCGACCTGACTACTGACCCGATGGCCATGCAACGTCTGAAAGAAGCTGCCGAGAAAGCAAAAATCGAGTTGTCTTCTTCTACTTCCACGGAGATCAATCTGCCCTACATTATGCCCGTAGGTGGTGTACCCAAACACCTGGTGAAAACGCTGACACGCGCCAAGTTTGAAGCATTGG
>CAYPUJ010000014.1:0-8498 GCA_964413805.1 uncultured Bacteroides sp.
CTATTTTCTACTGATCTTTTAAAAGGGCAATGAGGACCCTTTTACGTTTCATCGAAAAAATCAAGCGAGATACTGTCGTTTGACAATATCTCGCTAAAATATAGTTTTTAAAAGGGACGACTGACTATTTAGGGCTGTCAATGGATACTGATATCAGATTCTTGCCAATTCCATGACCTTTTCCACAGCC
This sequence comes from uncultured Bacteroides sp., assembly GCA_964413805.1. Taxonomy (GTDB): domain Bacteria; phylum Bacteroidota; class Bacteroidia; order Bacteroidales; family Bacteroidaceae; genus Bacteroides. The sequence goes on from CAYPUJ010000014.1 coordinate 191, forward strand.
ATGTTCAGTCCATCGGGATACTTGCCTCCCGCTGTGGCAAAGTGGGGTTGCCCGCCACCGCCGCCTTGAATCAGTTTGGCAGCCTCTTTCACCAGCATTCCTGCCTTAAGTCCGCCGGCAACCAGGTTGTCACTCAGCATGACAGTCAGCGTGGGCTTGTTGTCGAACAGGGAGCCTGCGACGAAGAAGAGGTCTGAGGTGATTTCTCCACGCAATCGGAAGGCTATGTTTTTCACCATGTCCGGCGGAACGGGAGCGCAGAACTTGATGACTTTCACGCCGTTCACTTCTTTTATGTTTTGCAGGAGTTTGTCTTTCAGCATGGTTTCTTTCTCCTTCATGAAGTCTTCCACTTGTTGCTTCAGTTCGGCGTTCTCATCGATGTAACGATGGATGGCGGCCGTCAGATCGGGTGCGTTGTTGAAGAGGGTTTTGAGGTCGCGCATGGTATCTTGCATGGCATAGAGCAACTCTTCTACCCGTGCCCCTGTGTAAGCTTCGATGCGGCGCACGCCTGCGGCTACGGAACTTTCGGACACGATTTTCACCATGCCGATGCTCCCTGTGGCAGCGACGTGGGTACCTCCACAGAACTCAACGGAAGTTCCGAACTGCACCACCCGTACCCGTTCTCCGTATTTTTCGCCGAACAAGGCGATGGCGCCCAGTTCTTTGGCTTCTTCAATGGGAATATTCCGGTATTCGGTCAACGGAATGTTGGCGCGGATTTTGGCATTCACCAGTCGCTCTACCTGGCGGAGTTCTCCGTCGCTCACTTTCTGGAAATGGGAGAAGTCGAAACGCAAGGAATCCGGTGTCACCAGCGAGCCCTTTTGTTCCACATGCTTACCCAGCACGGTGCGCAGGGCCTCGTCCAGCAGGTGGGTGGCCGAGTGGTTGGCGGCGCAGGCAGCGCGTTTCTCTGCGTCCACACGGGCCGTGAAGGGAACGTCCAAATGGAGGGGAAGCTGCTTGGCAAGGTGGATGGGGAGATTATTCTCTTTCTTGGTGTCAATCACTTCGATGGTTTCAAACTCGTTTGCCAGCGTGCCCGTATCGCCCACTTGTCCGCCACTCTCTGCATAGAAAGGCGTCTTGTCCAATACCAACTGATAGAGGGTTTGGTTTTTCTGTTTCACCTGGCGATAGCGTAAGATTGACACTTCGTATTCCGTGTGGTCATAGCCCACAAACTCGGTAGTGCCTTCATGCAGCACGACCCAGTCGCCGGTCTCCACGGCAGCAGCGTTGCGGGCGCGTTGCTTCTGCTGTTGCATTTCGACATTGAAGGCTTCGATGTCGGCTGTCATGCCATTTTCACGCAAAATAAGTTCCGTCAGGTCGAGCGGAAAGCCGAAAGTATCGTACAAGGTGAAGGTGTCTTTTCCGCTGATTTCCGTCCGGCCGGCAGCTTTGGCCTCGGTCATGGTTTTGTCCAGCAGGCGGATGCCGGTTTCCAGCGTGCGGAGGAAGGCTTCTTCTTCTTCCTTGATGACTTTGCCGATGAGATCCTGTTGTGCTTTTAGTTCGGGATAAGCCATTCCCATGTTGTCTACCAGCACGGGCAAGAGTTTGTGGAGGAAGGCCCGTTTCTGTCCTAAAAAGGTGTAGCCGTAGCGCACGGCACGGCGCAAAATACGGCGAATGACGTAACCGGCTTTGGCGTTGCTTGGCAGCTGTCCGTCGGTGATGGAGAAGGCAATGGTGCGGATATGGTCGGCAATGACACGCATGGCCACGTCCTTTTGTGCATCGCTCCCGTAGGCAGTGCCTGCTAGGACGGCGACGGCGCGTATCATGGGCTGGAACACGTCGGTGTCGTAGTTGGACGTTTTTCCTTGCAGGGCCATGCAGAGGCGTTCGAATCCCATGCCCGTGTCGATGACTTTGGCGGGGAGCTCTTCGAGGCTGCCATCGGCCTTGCGGTTGAATTGCATGAATACGAGGTTCCAGATTTCTATGACTTGCGGATGGTCCCGGTTCACCAGCTCACGTCCCGGCACTTGGGCTTTCTCGGTGGCGGAACGCAGGTCGATATGGATTTCCGAACAGGGACCGCAAGGCCCCGTGTCGCCCATCTCCCAGAAGTTGTCGTGCTTGTTGCCGCTGATGATGTGGTCCTCGGGCAGGAACTCTTCCCAATAGGAAGCGGCTTCGTCGTCGCGTCCCAAGCCTTCTTCGGGACTTCCTTCGAACACTGTGGCGTACAGATCTGCGGGGTTCAGTTTCAGCACGTCTACCAAGTACTCCCATGCCCAGGCGATGGCCTCCTTCTTGAAATAGTCGCCAAAAGACCAGTTGCCCAACATTTCAAACATGGTGTGGTGATAGGTGTCGTGTCCCACTTCTTCCAGGTCGTTGTGCTTGCCGCTTACGCGCAGGCACTTCTGCGAATCGGCTACCCGTTTGTATTTTGCCGGGTGGTTGCCTAAGATGATGTCTTTGAATTGGTTCATCCCTGCGTTGGTGAACATCAGTGTGGGGTCATCTTTTATCACCATCGGAGCCGAAGGCACGATGTGGTGTCCTTTGCTCGCAAAGAAACTCTTGAAAGAGTCTCTGATTTCATTAGCAGTCAACATATATAATATTCTATTTCTGGTTTTGCTGACAATAGAGAGGAGGAAGAAAGCGCGGGACATGCGTGTCCTGAAAATGACTTTTTCTACCGGAAAGGTCATGCATCGCGTGCAGATGATTCCTCTTCTTAATTCTTATTCTTAATATATTGAAAAAACCATGCAAAGATACATCGTTTTTATTACTTTTGCCACATGCCCGCTCAAAAATGTTTTTTCAATGCGCAAGGTCTATTACATATATAATCCACAGACACGTACCTACGACCGAATCTATCCCACGTTAAGGCAACGTGTCATGAGTTATGTGCGCCGTTTCTTCATTGGAATGGGGACAGGAGCGGGTTGCTTCGTTGTATTGTTGCTATTTCTCGGATCGCCTTCGGAGAAAGAGTTGAGGACGGAAAACAACCGTCTCATTGCCCAATACAACGTCCTTTCGAAACGTCTGGACGAGGCTTTGGCGGTGTTGCAGGACATTCAGCAGCGCGACGACAATCTTTATCGTGTCATTTTCCAAGCCGAACCGGTGTCATCTGCCATCCGACAGGCCGGCTACCGGGGCACCAATCGTTACGGATACCTGATGGACATGGCTAATGCCGACCTGGTGGTGAATACTACTCAGAAACTTGATTTGTTGGACAGACAGATCTACATACAGTCGCGTTCGTTCGACGATGTAGTGCTTCTTTGCAAAAGGCACGACGAGATGCTGCGGTGCATCCCTGCCATCCAACCGGTTTCCAACAAAGACTTGCGTAAGACCGCTTCCGGCTATGGTACCCGCATCGACCCCATTTACGGTACTGCCAAATTTCATGCTGGTATGGATTTTTCTGCCCCTCCGGGCACCGATGTCTATGCCACGGGCGAGGGAACCGTAGTCAAGATGGGCTGGCAATCGGGCTATGGCAACACAATTGTCATCGATCATGGTTTCGGATATCAAACTTGGTATGCTCATCTGCAAGAGTTCCGTACCAAGCCGGGCAAGAAAGTGATGCGTGGCGAAGTCATTGGCACCGTAGGCAGTACTGGCAAAAGCACGGGGCCGCACCTGCACTACGAGGTGCATGTCAAGGGACAGTTGGTGAATCCTGTCAATTATTACTTTATGGATTTGAATGCAGACGATTACGACCGCATGATTCAACTGGCTGCCAACCACGGGAAAGTGTTCGATTGACACACAGAAGAGTTTGCCACCCAAGAAAATGGCAGGAGTATGGAGTAGAATCGGTGTCAAGATTGCAGGCAAAGGCAAAAAAGAATATGGATAAGGTGAAAGGTTGCCCTGAGGAAAGCCTTGAAAAAGTAGCTTATTCTTTTTGCCAGCTCCTTTTGATTAAGTAATTTTGCGCGAAATTTCAAAAAGAGTTATTATAGATATGGATTGGTTAGACAGCTTACTATGGGATCCCACCTCCATAGCCCACATCGTTTGCTTGTACGCATTTGTCGTGTCGGTGGGTGTGCTGTTGGGAAAGATTAAGATTTGTGGCATTTCGCTGGGCGTGACGTTCGTGCTCTTTGCCGGAATCTTTATGGGACATTTCGGTTTCGCGTGTGAGCCGCACATCTTGCACTTTATCCGCGAATTCGGACTTACATTGTTTGTTTTCTGCATCGGCCTGCAAGTGGGGCCGTCATTCTTTTCTTCTTTCAAGAAAGGAGGTATGACGCTCAATATGCTGGCCGTGGCCATCGTGGCACTCAACATCGTGGTAGCGTTGAGCATCTATTTCATCATGGACGGGCAAGTATCACTGCCCATGATGGTCGGTATCCTTTACGGTGCCGTGACCAATACGCCGGGTCTGGGTGCCGCGCAAGAAGCCTTGAACCAGCTGCACTACACGGGCGACCCCATTGCCTTGGGGTATGCCTGTGCCTATCCGCTGGGTGTCATCGGCATCATCGGTGCCATCATTGCCATGCGCTACATTTTCCGCATCGACCTGAGCGAAGAAGAAAAAGCCATCCGCAGTCAGGAGAACGACATTGCCCACCAGCCCCACATGATGACGCTGGAGGTGCGCAATGAAATGATTGACGGCAAGCGGCTGTTGCAGGTGAAGGATTTCCTGGGGCGTCCCTTTGTTTGCTCGCGCATCCGCCACGAAGGGCATGTGAGCATCCCCAACCAAGACACACAGTTCTTTTTGGGCGACCAGCTCTTCATTGTCTGCTCGGAAGAGGACGCTCCCGCTGTCACGGCTTTCATCGGACGGGAAATCAAGATGGATTGGGAGAAGCAGGACATGCCGATGGTGTCGCGCCGCATTCTGGTGACCAAGTCGGAAATTAACGGCAAGAAGTTGGGTGACATGCACTTCCGCAGCATATTCGGTGTGACGGTTACCCGTATCAACCGTTCGGGCATGGACTTGTTTGCCGACCCGCACCTGGTGTTGCAGGTGGGTGACCGTGTGATGGTAGTGGGACCGCAAGATGCCGTGGCGCGTGTGGCCGGTGTGCTGGGCAACCAGTTGAAGCGTTTGGATACACCCAACATTGTCACCATCTTTGTGGGCATCTTCCTCGGCATTCTGTTGGGAAGCATTCCGTTTGCTTTCCCCGGTATGCCGACACCGGTGAAGCTGGGACTGGCTGGCGGTCCGCTGGTGGTAGCCATCCTGATCGGCCGCTTCGGGCATAAGATTAAGCTGGTGACTTACACCACGATGAGTGCAAACCTGATGCTGCGCGAAATCGGCATCGTGCTCTTCCTGGCCAGCGTAGGTATCGATGCCGGGCAGCACTTTGTAGAGACGGTGGTTGAAGGCGACGGTCTGTGGTATGTCCTCTACGGCTTCCTCATCACGGTCATTCCGCTGCTGATTGTGGGCGTTGTGGCTCGCTGGCATTACAAAGTGAACTACTTCACGCTGATGGGTCTCATCGCCGGAAGCAACACCGACCCTCCCGCATTGGCGTATGCCAATCAGGCTGCAGGCAACGATGCACCTTCCGTTGGCTACTCCACTGTCTACCCGTTGACCATGTTCCTGCGTATTCTGGCAGGACAGATGATTCTACTCACCATGATGTAGGCATTCTCCACCATAAATGAGATAAGCCGCAAGTCGCCGGACAAATGTTCCGGGCTTGCGGCTTTTCTTTAAAGATACGGGCAAGCTGTTTGTGTTTTGCGCGGAATGAATTTGTGCCTTTCTTCCAAGTTGCATGTTATGGGTTTCCGGGATGCCGCACGGAGCACGTTCCACACCTGTAATCCGGAAACGGATTGCCTGTACCGGACACGCTCCGTGCCTGTATCCCGGTTACGCATTCTGCGTACTGTTTATGTGCTCAAGGGCAAGGCTGAATGAAAGAGCCGTGGCTTGCATTCTGTTTTTGCTTGCCGGATATGAAGAATTTCTTTACCTTTGCACTTCAAACAGACAGCGATAAACCTAAAAAAGACAGAAGAATCATGTTCGATAATCTTAGCGAACGGCTTGAACGGTCGTTCAAGATACTGAAGGGTGAAGGGAAAATCACTGAGATTAATGTGGCCGAGACGTTGAAAGACGTGCGCAAAGCGTTGCTCGAAGCCGATGTCAACTACAAGGTGGCCAAGAACTTTACCGATGCGGTCAAGGAAAAAGCATTGGGACAGAATGTGCTGACTTCCGTGAAGCCCGGGCAACTGATGGTGAAGATTGTGCACGATGAACTGACCGTGCTGATGGGCGGCGAAACGGCGGAGATAGACTTGACCGGTAGGCCGGCCGTCATCCTGATGTCCGGTTTGCAGGGTTCGGGTAAGACAACGTTCAGCGGCAAGTTGGCACGTATGCTCAAGTCCAAAAAGAATCGCCGTCCCCTGCTGGTGGCCTGCGATGTTTACCGTCCTGCTGCCATCGAGCAGTTGCGCGTGTTGTCAGAGCAGATAGGCGTGCCCATGTATAGCGAACCGGACAGCAAGGACCCCGTGGCCATTGCACAGAACGCCATCCGCGAAGCCAAGGCCAAGGCATACGATACGGTTATCGTCGATACGGCGGGACGGCTGGCGGTGGACGAACAGATGATGCAGGAGATTGCCTCCATCAAGGAAGCTATCCAGCCTGGTGAAATCCTGTTCGTGGTAGACTCCATGACCGGACAGGATGCTGTGAACACCGCCAAGGAGTTCAACGAGCGTTTGGACTTCACCGGGGTGGTGTTGACCAAACTTGACGGTGACACCCGTGGCGGTGCTGCGCTCTCCATCCGTACAGTGGTAGACAAACCCATCAAATTTATCGGTACAGGCGAGAAGCTGGAAGCCATTGACCAGTTCCACCCCTCGCGCATGGCCGACCGTATTCTGGGCATGGGTGATATCGTTTCCCTGGTGGAACGGGCACAAGAGCAGTACGACGAAGAAGAAGCCAAACGTTTGCAGAAAAAAATCCGGAAGGACCAGTTCGACTTCAACGACTTCATGAGCCAGATTCAGCAAATCAAGAAGATGGGCAACCTCAAAGAACTGGCCGCCATGATTCCCGGTGTGGGCAAAGCCATCAAAGATGTCGATATTGACGACAATGCTTTCAAGAGCATAGAAGCCATTATCAACTCCATGACTCCTGAAGAGCGTACGCATCCTGAAATATTGAACGGGTCGCGTCGGCAGCGCATCGCAAAGGGGAGTGGTACCAACATTCAGGACGTGAACCGTTTGCTGAAGCAGTTCGACCAGACGCGCAAGATGATGAAGATGGCGGCCGGTGGCAAAATGGGCAAGATGCCGAAGTTCAGACGTTGAAAAACACCTTAAACATATAAGAATAAGCAAATGACACTGATTGACGGAAAAGCCATCTCTGCCCAAATCAAGCAGGAGATAGCAGAAGAAGTGTCCCGCATTGTGGCACTTGGAGGCAAACGTCCCCACCTGGCTGCCATTCTTGTGGGGCACGACGGAGGCAGCGAGACTTACGTGGCCAACAAAGTGAAGGCATGTGAAGTGTGCGGGTTCAAGTCCACTCTCATCCGTTACGAGGATGACGTGACCGAAGAAGAGCTCCTTGCCAAGGTGCGCGAACTGAATGACGATGACGACGTGGACGGTTTCATCGTGCAGTTGCCGTTGCCCAAGCACATATCGGAACAGAAAGTGATTGAAACCATCGACTATCGCAAAGACGTGGACGGCTTTCACCCCATCAACGTGGGACGTATGTCCATTGGCCTGCCATGCTACATCTCGGCCACACCCAACGGCATCCTCGAACTGCTGAAGCGTTACGACATCGAAACCCGGGGCAAGAAGTGTGTCGTATTGGGCCGCAGCAACATCGTGGGCAAGCCCGTGGCCATGCTGATGATGCAGAAAGCCTGTCCCGGCGATGCCACCGTCACCGTTTGTCACAGCCGCAGCCGCAACCTGGTGAAGGAATGCCGGGAAGCCGACATCATCATTGCCGCCTTGGGGCAGCCCAATTTCGTAAAGGCCGACATGGTGAAAGAGGGCGCAGTGGTCATCGACGTAGGCACTACCCGCGTACCGGATGCTACCAGAAAGTCCGGCTTCAAGCTGACGGGCGACGTGAAGTTCGATGAAGTGGCTCCTAAATGTTCCTACATCACTCCCGTTCCGGGCGGCGTAGGTCCCATGACCATCGTTTCGCTGATGAGGAATACATTGCTGGCCGGTAAGAAAGAGATTTATAAGTAAAGTAAAAAGAACAAATGGTTAATACGTGTGGAATGTTCCGTACACCTATTAACCATTT
>CAYPUJ010000014.1:8598-29367 GCA_964413805.1 uncultured Bacteroides sp.
AAAAAGAACAAATGGTTAATACGTGTGGAATGTTCCGTACACCTATTAACCATTTTATATCTTATACTTCACGCGGTATGAGTTTGTGCTATAAAATACACAAATACATTCCGCGCACAGTATATAAGTAAAGTAAAAAGAACGAATGGTTAATATGTGTGGAATGTCCGTACCCCTATTAACCGTATTTTATATCCTGAATCACCGGCTGCCCGGTACGGTCGGTTGGCGGTTGCCGGGAGACCGCAACTGAGAATCTGTAGCCCGATTGGTGTGAAATCCGATGAAATGACGTTTTTCCCGATAAAAAAGTAACGGATTTGTTTGGCTGCTTGATTTTTATCCATACCTTTGCACCGCCTGACAAAGAAAGAACGGGCTTTGTACAAGGTTACAGAATGAAAACGATGATTTTTACATATATTCTGCTGTGCGGCATTATTATTCTGCTACGTTTCTTACCGGGTGGAAGTGAGTTTTGTGCATGAATATATTATAGATTAGGATTAAAGATATAGGCAAGCCTTTCTCACTTCCGGGTGCGAAAGGTTTTTTTGTAAGTTTGAAATTCAAGTAGACATAAAAAAAGATGAGTGACAAGTTATTTATTTTCGACACGACCTTGCGCGACGGAGAACAGGTTCCGGGCTGCCAGCTGAACACGGTTGAGAAAATCCAGGTGGCCAGACAGCTGGAGCTTCTGGGCGTGGACGTGATAGAAGCCGGTTTCCCCATTTCCAGTCCCGGGGATTTCAATTCGGTCATCGAGATTTCCAAGGCGGTGACGTGGCCCACCATTTGCGCGCTGACCCGTGCGGTGCAAAAAGACATCGATGTGGCGGCGGATGCCCTGAAGTACGCCAAGCGCAAGCGCATCCATACGGGTATCGGCACGTCTGACCCGCACATCCGGTACAAGTTCAACTCCAACCGCGAGGAGATTCTGGAACGCGCCGTGGCGGCCGTGAAGTATGCCCGCCGCTATGTGGAAGACGTGGAGTTCTATGCGGAAGACGCAGGACGCACCGACAATGAGTACCTGGCCCGCGTCATCGAGGCCGTCATCAAGGCCGGGGCCACGGTGGTCAACATCCCCGACACCACGGGCTACTGCCTGCCCTCGGAGTACGGAGCCAAGATCAAGTACCTGATGGAACACGTCGAAGGCATCCACAACGCCGTGATTTCCACCCATTGCCACAACGACCTGGGCATGGCCACCGCCAACACGATGGCAGGCGTGCTGAACGGTGCCCGCCAGGTGGAGGTGACCATCAACGGCATCGGCGAGCGGGCCGGCAACACGTCGCTGGAAGAAGTCGCCATGATTATCAAGTGCCACAAGGACATCGACATCGAAACGAACATCAACACCCAGAAGATTTACCCCACCAGCCGCATGGTGTCCAGCCTGATGAACATGCCCGTGCAGCCCAACAAGGCCATCGTGGGCAGGAACGCTTTCGCGCACTCCAGCGGCATACACCAGGACGGCGTGCTGAAAAACGTGCAGACCTACGAAATCATCGACCCGCACGACGTGGGCATCGACGACAACAGCATCGTGCTCACCGCCCGCTCGGGCCGTGCTGCCCTGAAGAACCGCCTGCACGTGCTGGGCATCGACCTGCCGCAGGAGAAGCTGGACAAGGTGTACGAAGACTTCCTGAAGCTGGCCGACAAGAAGAAAGACATCAACGACGACGACATCCTCCTGCTGGCCGGCGCCGACCGCAACCGCAACCACCGCATCAAGGTGGACTACCTGCAAGTGACCAGCGGCGTGGGCGTCCATGCCGTGGCCAGCCTCGGGCTGAGCATTGCGGGCGAGAAGTTTGAGGACTGCGCCAGCGGCAACGGCCCCGTGGATGCCGCCATCAAGGCGCTGAAGAAAATCATCAACCGGCAGATGACGTTGAAAGAATTTACCATCCAAGCCATCAGCAAGGGCAGCGACGACATGGGCAAGGTGCACATGCAGGTGGAATACGACGGCCACGTCTACTACGGCTTCGGGGCCAATACGGACATCATAGCCGCCTCGGTCGAGGCATACGTGGACTGCATCAACAAGTTCAAGCCCGACTGATTCCCTTGGTAGCTACCGAGGGATTGCCTTGGCAGCTACCTTGGCCTGATAGTTTAGATTGTTTGAAAATATTACCTTCAGAACATACGAAAGAAAAGACAGACAATGAATACACTCTTCGACAAAATTTGGGATGCCCACGTGGTACAGCAGGTGGAGGACGGCCCCACACAACTCTACATAGACCGCCTCTACTGCCACGAGGTGACCAGCCCGCAGGCCTTCGAAGGCCTGCGCCGGCGCGGCATCCGCTGCCTGCGTCCGGAGCGCATCTTCTGCATGCCCGACCACAACACGCCCACGCACGACCAGGACAAGCCCATCGCAGACCCCGTGTCGCGTGCGCAGGTGGATGCCCTGACCCGCAACGCCCGCGACTTCGGCCTGACGCACTTCGGCATGATGGACAAGCGCAACGGCATCATCCATGTCGTGGGACCCGAACGGGGGCTGACCCTGCCGGGCATGACCATCGTCTGCGGCGACTCGCACACCTCGACACACGGGGCGATGGGTGCCGTGGCTTTCGGCATCGGGACGAGCGAGGTGGAGATGGTGCTCGCCTCGCAATGTATCCTCCAGTCGCGTCCCAAGACGATGCGCATCACCGTGGACGGACAGCTGGGCAAGGGCGTCACGGCCAAGGATCTGGCCCTCTACATGATGTCGCGCATGACGACCGGCGGAGCCACGGGCTACTTTGTGGAGTACGCGGGCGAGGCCGTGCGCAGCCTCACGATGGAAGGCCGTCTGACCCTTTGCAACCTCAGCATCGAGATGGGAGCGCGTGGCGGCATGGTGGCTCCGGACGAAGTGACTTTCCAATATATAAAAGGTAGGGAATATGCCCCGAAGGGCGCGGACTGGGACAAGACCGTGGCCTATTGGCGCACCCTGAAGAGCGACGACGACGCGGTGTTCGACAAGGAAGTGCGCTTCGACGCGGCCGACATCGAGCCGATGATTACCTACGGCACCAACCCCGGCATGGGCATGGGCATCACGCAGCACATACCCACGACCGAAGGCATGGAGGAAGCGGCGCAGGCATCGTTCTGCAAGTCGTTGGACTATATGGGATTCCGTCCGGGCGAGGCTCTGCTGGGCAAGCCGGTGGACTATGTTTTCCTCGGTGCCTGCACCAACGGGCGCATCGAAGACTTCCGTGCCTTTGCCTCCATCGTCGAAGGGCGGAAAAAGGCCGAAGGCGTGGTGGCCTGGCTGGTGCCCGGCTCGTGGATGGTGGATGCACAAATCCGCGAAGAAGGACTTGACAAGCTGCTGGAAGCAGCCGGCTTCGAAATCCGCCAGCCCGGTTGCTCGGCCTGCCTGGCCATGAACGATGACAAGGTGCCTGCGGGCAAGTATGCCGTGTCTACCAGCAACCGCAACTTCGAAGGCCGCCAAGGCCCGGGCTCGCGCACGCTGCTGGCCAGTCCGCTAGTGGCCGCCGCCGCTGCCGTGACAGGTGTGATAACAGACCCGAGAGAACTCTTGGGGTAATGAAGAATTAAGAATGAAGAATGAAGTATCCCGGCGGCAAGCAGACTGCATCGTGATTGGTTTCTGCTTCGTTCTTCATTCTTAGTCCTTCACTGCCTAAATTCTTCATTCATAATTCTTCATTTTTCATTAACAGAGATGAAACAGAAATTCGACATCATAACCTCAACTTGCGTCCCCCTCCCGCTGGAGAACGTGGACACAGACCAAATCATTCCCGCCCGTTTCCTCAAGGCCACGACCCGCGACGAGAAATTCTTCGGCGACAACCTGTTCCGCGATTGGCGTTACCGCGCCGACGGTTCACCCGACCCGGACTTTGTGCTGAACAATCCCCGCTACAGCGGCTGCATCCTGGTGGCGGGCAAGAACTTCGGTTCGGGCAGCAGCCGCGAACATGCGGCATGGGCCATTGCGGGCTACGGCTTCCGCGTGGTGGTGAGCAGCTTCTTTGCCGACATCCACAAGAACAACGAACTGAACAACTTCGTGCTGCCCGTGGTGGTGACTCCCGCTTTCCTGCAAGAACTGTTCTCTTCCATCGAAGCCGACCCCGGAACCGAAGTGGAAGTGAACCTGCCCGACCAGACCATCACCAACAAGGCCACGGGCCGTTCTGAATCTTTCGAAATCAATGCCTACAAGAAGCATTGCCTGATGAACGGTCTGGACGACATCGACTTCCTGTTGGAGAACGTGGATAGGATAACCGAGTACGAATCGGCACACAGATGACACCGATGCTGCAAGATGGCCACAGATTATTTATATAAGGAAGAAACGGGTGAAATAATCGAAGCCTTTTACGACGTGTACAATACATTAGGATACGGCTTTCTGGAGCGTGTGTACCAGAACGCCCTTTACCAGGAACTGAAGCGTCGTGATTTCGATTGTAAAGCTCAACATCCGATAAAAGTTCGGTTCAAAGGACAAGTCGTTGGAGAATATTATGCAGACATCCTAGTAAACGATTGTATAATATTGGAGCTTAAAGCTGTGGAATCTCTGTGCCGGGAACACGAATTGCAGTTAATCAATTATCTCAAGGCCACAGATATTGAAGTGGGGCTATTGCTGAATTTCGGCGAGAAGCCCCAAGTCCGTCGCAAATTGTTTACCAATGACAGGAAATAAGAATCTGTGGTCATCTGTAGAATCTGTGTCATCAGTGTGCCATAAATCAGAAGACTTATGACTCATCCCGTAATAGAAATCATGGACACCACCCTGCGCGACGGCGAACAGACCAGCGGGGTGTCTTTCGTGTCTCACGAGAAGCTGATGATAGCCCGTCTCCTGCTGGAAGAACTGAAGGTGGACCGGGTGGAAGTGGCTTCGGCGCGTGTGTCGGAAGGGGAGTTTGATGCCGTCCGTATGATTTGTGACTGGGCTGCCAGGCGCAAGCTGTTGCCACGGGTGGAGGTACTGGGGTTTGTAGACGGGCATACGTCGGTCGACTGGATTTACGACACCGGTTGCCGCGTCATCAACCTGTTGTGCAAAGGCTCGCTGAAGCACTGCACCTACCAGCTGAAGAAAACACCGGAGGAACACCTCGAAAACATTCTGGCAGAGGTAGACTACGCCAACAGCCGGGGCATGGAGGTGAACGTTTATCTCGAGGACTGGAGCAACGGCATGAAGGACAATCCGGAGTATGTGTTCGGCCTGATGGACGGACTGAAGCACACCGGCATCCGCCGCTATATGCTGCCGGATACTTTGGGCATCCTCAACCCCTTGCAGGTGATTGAGTATATGCGGAAGATGGTGAAGCGTTATCCCGGTGTGCACTTCGACTTTCATGCGCACAACGACTACGACCTGGCCGTCAGCAACGTGCTGGCAGCCGTGTTGAGCGGGTGCAAAGGTCTGCACACCACCATCAACGGCTTGGGCGAACGGGCAGGCAATGCTCCCTTGGCCAGCGTGCAGGCCATCCTGAAAGACCATTTCCAGGCCGTCACCCGCATCGACGAAAGCCGCCTCAACGAGGTGAGCCGCGTGGTGGAATCTTATTCGGGCATAGCCATCCCTGCCAACAAGCCCATCGTGGGCGAGAACGTCTTTACCCAGGTGGCCGGTGTACATGCCGATGGCGACAACAAGCGAAACCTGTATTACAACGACCTCCTGCCCGAACGTTTCGGCCGCAAACGCGAGTATGCCTTGGGCAAGAACAGCGGGAAGGCCAACATCCGCAAGAACCTCGAAGACCTGGGGCTGGAACTGGACGAGGACTCCATGCGCAAAGTGACGGAACGTATCATTGAGCTGGGCGACAAGAAGGAACTGGTCACGCAGGAGGATTTGCCTTACATCGTGTCCGACGTGTTGAAGCACAATGTCATGAGCGAGCGGGTCCGCCTGAAAAGTTACATCCTGAACCTGGCCTACGGACTGAAGCCCATGGCTACGCTGAAGATAGAAATCAACGGAAAGGAATACGAGGAAAGCTCCAGCGGCGACGGACAGTATGATGCTTTCGTGCGTGCCCTCCGTAAGGTTTACAAGGTGACGTTGGGACGGCGTTTCCCCATGCTGACCAACTATGCCGTCAGCATTCCTCCCGGTGGGCGTACCGATGCCTTTGTGCAGACCGTCATCACCTGGAACTTCGACAATCGCGTGTTCCGCACCCGTGGGCTGGATGCAGACCAGACAGAAGCTGCCATCAAGGCTACCATCAAGATGTTGAACATGATAGAGAGTGAATACGACAAAATAGACACATAAGAAACAGACAGAAAAAACATGGAACTGAAAATTGCAGTATTGGCCGGTGACGGCATCGGGCCGGAGATTTCGGCTGTAGGAGTGGCAGTGATGAGCGCAGTTTGTGCAAAGTTTGGCCACCGGGTGAGTTATGAATATGCCATTTGCGGGGCGGATGCCATCGACAAGGTGGGCGACCCCTTCCCCGAAGCCACCTTTGAGGCTTGCAAGCGGGCCGATGCCGTGTTGTTCTCGGCAGTGGGCGACCCCAGATTTGACAACGATCCCACGGCCAAGGTTCGTCCCGAACAGGGATTGCTGGCCATGCGCAAGAAGCTGGGGCTCTTTGCCAACATTCGTCCGGTGCAGACGTTCAAGTGCCTGCTCCACAAGTCGCCGCTCCGTGCCGAACTGGTGGAAGGCGCCGACTTCCTTTGCATCCGCGAACTGACCGGCGGCATGTATTTCGGCGAGAAGTATCAGGACAACGACAAGGCATACGACACCAATCTCTACACCCGTCCGGAAGTGGAGCGCATCCTCAAGGTAGGATTTGAATATGCCATGAAGCGCCGCAAGCACCTCACGGTGGTGGATAAGGCCAACGTCCTGGCTTCTTCCCGCCTATGGAGGCAGATAGCCAGGGAAATGGCTCCCCAATATCCGGAAGTTACCACCGATTATATGTATGTGGACAACGCTGCCATGCGCATGATTCAGGAACCGAAGTTCTTCGATGTGATGGTGACTGAAAACACCTTTGGCGACATCCTGACGGACGAAGGCTCGTGCATCAGTGGTTCCATGGGCTTGTTGCCTTCCGCTTCCACGGGCGAAAGCACACCGGTGTTCGAGCCTATCCACGGTTCGTGGCCGCAAGCCAAGGGACTGAACATTGCCAATCCGTTGGCGCAAGTGCTTTCTGTGGCCATGTTGTTCGAGCATTTTGACCTGAAGGAGGAGGGTGTCTTGATTCGCGAAGCCGTCGATGCGTCGCTCGATGCCAATGTGCGCACGCCTGAGATTCAGGTGGAAGGCGGGCCGAAATACGGCACGAAAGAAGTTGGGCAGTGGATTGTGGACTACATCGGCAGATGAGGAGTCTGGGATTTGAAGGACTGGAATCGATTCAATGAAAAGAGCAATGATTGCTTGGGCTGTCGTCTGTCTGGCAGGAATCCTGCCGGTACAGGCACAGCACACCTACGACGAACTGGCCGAATGCGCCATGACTGCCATCGGACAGGACAGTCTGCAACAGGCCGAGCGTTACATCCGTGAGGCTTTGGAACTGGAGCCGGACAACCCGCACAACGTCTTGCTGTTTTCCAATTTGGGCACCATACAGCGGCGTATGAAACGTTATGAACATGCCCTGGAAGCCTATACCTTTGCTTTGAACTTTGCACCACATGCCGTGCCCATCTTGCTGGACCGGGCAGCGTTGTACCTGGAGTTGGGCAAGAACAACGAGGCCCGTGTGGACTATTCTCTGGTGTTGGACTTTGACAAAGACAACCAAGAGGCTCTTCTGATGCGTGCCTACATCTATATGCAGAACCGGGATTACAAACAGAGCCGGGAGGATTACCGGCACCTGCTGGAGCTGGTTCCCGACGATTTCAACGGTCGTTTGGGGCTTGCCACCTTGGAGCAGAAAGCTGGTAACCCGGAAGAAGCCCTCATGATTCTGAACGGGATGCTTGCGGAGCGCGAGAACCCGCAGTCAGGAGACGAAAGTTCGCGCTGTGCCATGCTCTATGTGGCGCGTGCCGGTGTGGAGAAAGACTTGCAACATGCCGATTTGGCATTGCTGGATCTGGAAGAGGCCGTCCGGCTTGATGCTTCGCAGACAGAAGCCTACCTGATTCGCGGGCAAATTTATCTGGCGCAAGGAAAGAAGGTGCTGGCCCGGCGCGACTTCGAGCAAGCCATTGCGCTGGGTGTTCCTCCGTCCGATTTGCATGGGTTGTTGCAGCAATGCAAGTAGCAGAGAGGAGGGTTGCAGAGAGAAAGAGCGTGGACACAAAATGTTTGACATGCCATCGATGCAGGACTTTATTGGAATTATGAAAAAAAGAACAGGGTGGGGTAGAGACGGGAAATAAGACATGTAAATTGTTTGTGGGTTAGGGTGGATATGTTAATTTATCTTATTAAACCGCTATATGGTCGTTTAGTCCTGCATGTTGACCATTTATATGCAAAAAATAAGTTTTGAAAAAGTTGCATATTTGGAAAAAATGTCAGACTTTTGTGAAGTCTAAGGGAGTATCGAAGAAGTTCTCCATAATTTAAAACAACCCTTAACCAGTTAGATTCAATGAGTGATTTAGTAGAAAACAAGGTACAGGAAGAGCCCGTAAAGAAGCGTCCTTATAACCTGCGGGAAAAGAAAGAAAAAGATGCTGCCTACCGTTCACTGATACGACCGGAATTGGCAGATGAGTTGTACGACAAGATTCTTAATATCATCGTTGTACAGAAGAAGTACAGAGACCCGGATTATTCGGCCAAGGATCTGGCAAAAGAGCTACAGACGAATACACGCTATTTGTCGGCTGTTGTTAATTCGCGTTTTGGCATGAATTACTCCTGTCTGCTCAACGAGTATCGGATAAAAGAAGCCTTGCATTTGCTGAGGGACAAACGTTACGCTGACAAGAACGTGGAAGAAATCAGCACAATGGTGGGATTTGCCAATCGCCAGTCTTTTTATGCCGCCTTCTATAAGAACATGGGTGAAACTCCCAACGGTTATCGCAAGAGATATGCCGAGAAAAGCAAAAGATGATTGTGCAGCTGAAATAATATCTTAGCAAGAAAAAATAAGGCCTTCTCCGTTTTTCTGTATTGCTGCAGTTGCAACTGCAGCAATCGTGTTTCTTTTTGACCAAACTAAATCCGAACAAAAATATCCGATGAAAAAACAAATCGCTTCTATGATGGCTGCATTGACGGTGCTGACTGCATGTGGCGGCGCATCGAAAACGACAACCGAAACCGATAATTTTGATTACACTGTGGAACAATTTGCAGATTTACAGATTTTACGCTATCGCGTGCCCGGATTCGAGGAACTGACGCTGCAGCAGAAAGAACTGGTGTATTACCTCACCGAAGCCGCCTTGCAGGGTCGGGACATCCTGTTCGACCAGAATGGAAAATACAACCTCGTCATTCGGCGTGCCTTGGAAGCCGTTTACACCGGTTATGAAGGCGACCGGGAAGCTCCGGATTTCAAAGCCTTGGAAGTCTATCTGAAACGGGTGTGGTTTTCCAACGGTATCCACCACCACTATGGTTGCGAGAAGTTCGTGCCGGGTTTTGGCCCAGACTTTCTACGCCAGGCTTTGGCGGGTGTGGATGCATCCGCTTTGCCTTTGGACGAAGGGCAGACGGTGGAGCAATTGTGCAATGAAATATTCCCGGTCATCTTTGACCCGGCTGTCATGCCTAAGCGTGTCAACCAGACAGATGGCGAAGACTTGGTACGAACTTCCGCCTGTCACTACTACGAGGGTGTGACCCAACAGGAGGCGGAGGATTTCTACAATGCGATGAAGACTCCCGGTGATCCGTCTCCCATTTCTTACGGGCTGAACAGCCGCCTGGTGAAGGAAAATGGCAAGGTTCGGGAAAGAGTATGGAAGGTGGGTGGCCTCTACGGACAGGCCATCGAGAAGATTGTCTACTGGTTGCGCAAGGCCGAAGGTGTGGCAGAAACCGCGGAACAGAAGTCGGTTATCAGTAAGCTTGTGGAGTATTACGAGACAGGTGACCTGCGCAAGTTTAACGACTATTGCATTTTGTGGGTAGAAGACTTGAACTCGCGTGTGGACTTCGTAAACGGATTTATTGAGAACTATGGCGACCCGTTGGGCATGAAAGCCAGTTGGGAGTCGCTGGTCAACTTCAAAGACTTGGAGGCCACACACCGCACCGAGGTTATCAGCAGCAATGCCCAATGGTTTGAAGACCACTCACCGGTGGACGTACGTTTTAAGAAGAAAGAAGTGAAAGGTGTGTCAGCCAAGGTCATTACTGCCGCCATCTTGGCAGGTGACCTCTATCCATCCACTGCCATTGGCATCAACTTGCCCAATGCCAACTGGATTCGCAGCCGGTATGGCTCGAAGTCTGTCACCATTGGCAACATCACCGATGCCTATAACAAGGCTGCCCACGGCAACGGATTCAATGAAGAGTTTGTGTATAGTGACACCGAACTTCAACGCATCGACAAGTATGCCGACCTCACCGACGAACTGCACACCGACCTGCATGAGTGCCTGGGGCACGGTTCCGGCCAGTTACTGCCCGGTGTTGACCCTGACACGCTGAAGGCGTATGGTTCCACCATCGAGGAAGCGCGTGCCGACCTTTTCGGACTTTATTACGTAGCCGACCCCAAATTGGTAGAATTGGGACTGCTGCCCGACGGGGAAGCCTACAAAGCCCAGTATTATACCTACTTGATGAACGGACTGATGACACAACTTGTGCGCATCGAACCGGGTAACAATATCGAAGAGGCGCACATGCGCAACCGCCAGCTCATAGCCCGCTGGGTGTATGAAAAAGGCATGGCCGACAAGGTGGTGGAACTGACGAAGAAAGACGGGAAGACCTACGTGGTGGTGAACGACTACGAACGGTTGCGTACCCTTTTCGGCGAATTGCTGGCCGAAGTGCAACGCATCACCTCCACCGGTGACTATGCCGCCGCACGCGACCTGGTGGAAACATACGCAGTGAAAGTAGATCCCTCACTGCACGCCGAGGTGCTGGAACGCTACAGGAAGCTGAACCTGGCGCCCTACAAAGGCTTTGTCAATCCTCGCTATGAACTCGTGACCGATAGCGATGGACACGTCACCGACGTAAAAGTGACCTACGACGAAGGCTATGCCGAGCAAATGTTGCGATACAGCCACGACTATTCGACGTTGCCTGTCAGAAATTATTAAACTGCTTGTGTGATAGGTGGGGTAGGGAAACCTCCCACCTATTGTTTTTTATAGGCTCTCTTAATCCGATAAATATGGTTCACGAACAACTGAAAGACATCAAGACCCGGCTCCGTCTCTCCATGAATGGGGCAGTGTCGCAAAGTATGCGCGAGAAAGGGCTGGTTTACAAACTTAACTTCGGTGTCGAACTGCCCCGAATCAAGCAAATAGCCGCCTGTTATGAGAAGAATCATGACTTGGCACAGGCTTTATGGAAAGAAGACATCCGCGAGTGCAAAATCCTGGCCGGGCTGTTGCAACCGGTGGAGACATTCTACCCGGAGATAGCCGATATTTGGGTGGAGGACATCCGCAACATCGAGATAGCCGAACTGACCAGCATGAACCTCTTTAGCCGTTTGCCTTATGCCCCGGCCAAGTCTTTCCAGTGGATTGCCTGTGAGCGGGAGTATGTGCAGACATGCGGTTTCCTTACCATAGCCCGCCTGTTGATGCAGAAAGGCGACATGGAACAGCGGGTAGAAAATGAGTTTCTTGACCAGGCTGTCTGTTCGTTCTGTTCCGGCTCCTATCATGTACGCAATGCCGTGCTTGCTGCCCTGCGCCGCTACATGGAACATAGTCCGGAACACCTTTTTACCCTTTGCCGACGTGTGGAAGGTCTGAACGAAACAGCCGACGAGGGTGGACAACTGCTCTACAGCTGGCTGAAACGGGAAACAGAAATAACGGACCAACCGATTTGAACACGGCTTTTTCATTTCGCCTTTATTCCGATAACCCCCATCTGTAGTATTTAAGAACAGTACGTATAATGCGCAACCGGAATGTGGCACGGAGCGTGCCCGGTTGCGCAAATGCATTGCGATTTGAACGAAATCAGCTAATTTTTCGGGTAATCCCGTTTGCGTTCCGCAAAAAAGGCTTAACTTTGTTGGCAGATAAATCAAAATGTTCCCGACATGGACAATCCAAATGTGAAAGATACGGTAAGGCAGATATTTACAGAATACCTCAATGCGAACGGGCATCGGAAGACTCCCGAACGTTTTGCCATACTTGATACCATTTATTCCATCGACGGACATTTTGATATTGATACCCTTT
Organism: uncultured Bacteroides sp.; assembly: GCA_964413805.1. Taxonomy (GTDB): domain Bacteria; phylum Bacteroidota; class Bacteroidia; order Bacteroidales; family Bacteroidaceae; genus Bacteroides. The sequence goes on from CAYPUJ010000014.1 coordinate 20,989, forward strand.
ATTCACTCATGGCTGACCAGGAAAACTTTCGCGTCAGTCGGGCTACGCTTTACAATACCATCATCCTGCTGATAAATGCGCGTCTGGTTATCAAGCATCAGTTTGGCAACTCTTCCCAATATGAAAAGAGTTACAACCGGGGCATGCACCACCACCAGATTTGCACGCAGTGTGGCAAGGTCACTGAATTTCAGAATGAAGAACTGCAACATGCCATCGAGAGTACGAAGTTGCGACGGTTCAATCTGTGGCATTATTCCCTCTACATCTACGGGCTGTGCAGCAAATGTGACCGACTCAATAAACAAAAAAACAAAATCAATAACCATAAGAAAGAAAAATGAAAGTAGACATTCTGTTAGGACTGCAATGGGGTGACGAAGGCAAAGGAAAAGTAGTTGACGTACTGACTCCGCGCTATGATGTGGTGGCACGCTTTCAAGGCGGACCGAACGCAGGGCATACATTGGAATTCAGAGGGGAAAAATACGTGTTGCGTTCCATCCCTTCGGGTATTTTCCAAGGAGAAAAAGTGAATATCATCGGAAACGGCGTGGTGATTGATCCTGCCCTGTTCAAGGCAGAAGCCGAAGCACTTGCAACAACGGGACATGACTTGCAACGATGCCTGCACATTTCTAAGAAGGCGCATCTCATTTTGCCCACTCATCGTTTGCTTGATGCTGCTTATGAGGCTGCCAAGGGCGATGCCAAGGTAGGCACCACGGGTAAGGGCATCGGCCCTACCTACACCGACAAGGTGAGTCGCAACGGATTGCGTGTAGGCGACCTCCTGCATGATTTCGAACGCAAGTATGCAACCGTCAAAGCACGCCACGAGCAAATATTGCACAGCCTGGACTACGAGTACGATCTGGCCGACATGGAAAAGGCCTGGTTTGAGGGCATCGAATACCTGAAACAGTTCCAACTGGTAGACAGTGAGTACGAAATCAATCGTTTGCTGGCTGAAGGCAAGTCAGTACTTTGCGAGGGTGCACAGGGTACCCTGCTCGATATAGACTTCGGCTCTTATCCGTTTGTCACCTCGTCCAACACCATCTGTGCCGGTGCCTGCACTGGCTTGGGCATTGCGCCCAACAAAATAGGCGATGTTTATGGTATCTTCAAAGCCTATTGCACCCGCGTGGGGGCAGGACCGTTCCCCACGGAACTATCCGACGAGACAGGCGATAAGATTTGCACTTTGGGACGTGAATTCGGTTCGGTGACAGGCCGCAAACGTCGCTGCGGGTGGATAGACCTGGTCGCTTTGAAGTATGCCATTATGGTGGACGGCGTCACGAAGCTCATCATGATGAAGAGCGACGTGCTCGATTCTTTCGAAACCATCAAAGCTTGTGTGGCCTATCGGATGAACGGCAAAGAGATTGACTATTTCCCTTTCGACATCAGCGAAGGCGTGGAGCCTGTCTATGTGGAGATGCCCGGTTGGAAGACTGACATGACCAGGATGCAGAGTGAGGACGAATTTCCCGAGGAATTCAATGCTTACCTTTCTTTTCTGGAAGAAGAGTTGGGCGTACCCATTCAGATAGTGTCTGTTGGTCCCGACCGTGAGCAAACCATCGAACGCTACACTGAAGAGGCATAAAGTATCTTTGTCGAGCACAGCGTTACATTAAGATTTTTCTTTATATATGAGTTTGGTTCCTCATGATATAAAATAATTCGGGACATTCAGTAAATAGTACAAGATTAGCCAACTAATTCATACACAAAGTATTGCGAATTAGTTGGTTTTTGTATTTTTAGGTATTCCCCCGCACATAAGGTTTGGCAGCCAAAATGGGGGAAATTCCCAAACTAAGATACAAAATATTTCGGAAATTCACCCTACTTTGGGCTTGTGGAACACGTTTTCGGCTTTATAGGGGGAGCTGTGCACGGTTCATTCGTAAGGTCTGTCGGCATCATAAGGGTGGTCGCAAACTTTGCACTCACCTGCCTGGTGTACAAATTTCAGATACATCCAGATCAACAAATACCGTCCACAACTCCTTTCTTGCGAGGGATGATTGTGCTTAAAACAAAAACAGCCTGCAAAATGAGGGGATAGAACATTTCCGTGAACTGCCAAAGCCTCCAATGAGACACTCACTCCGCAAAATTGAATGCTGCCAAAGAAGTTTACAGCCAAAATGTCGAATTAATAGAACCTACCTATAATGTCTAATATCTGAGAAAACTATTGGAATTTTAATGCGGTTGCCCTGCTCTAATAATCATTTTCGCGGAAAGAAGAAACACCCTTTCAATGGTAAACTTTAAAATTTAAACAGGCTCTGAGCTTTTACGCAAAGTTAGATGCGTTTGCCCTAATTTTCCTGTCTGATGAATTGTCACAGTCGGAAACATTGGTTACCTTTGTATTCAAAGAGATATTTGAAGTTGTGCAGAAGAGCTCTGATGGAAGACAGAAGCCAAGTCTTTTAATCGTTGCCTGTTTTTATGACTTTTGGGAACACAAAAATTACAGCAGACATTTTAAATCCAAAAGCGAATACCGGATGTTCGCGTAATCTTTCTTGTACACTCTTTACTTCCGATTTTCATCTTTGTGCACGATATAATTCAGAAACATATATCATTATGATGAAACTTGTCAAAACATTGTTGTTATCGTTGCAACTCCTGCTTGCTACGCAAAGGGGATGGGCACAGCAGGACTCAAATCTGTCGTTCGAGTTACCTTTTGATTTTCCCGTCGTGTTCAGCGGGAACTTTGGAGAGATACGTGCCAATCATTTCCATGGTGGCCTGGATTTCAAGACGGACGGCACGATCGGCAAGCCGGTTCGTGCCTTGGGTACGGGACACATTGCCCGCGTGCGTGTCACCCACGGTTCCGGCTATGTGCTGGACGTGGCTTATGACAATGGTTATACAACCATCAACCGCCACCTGAGCGCCTTCGTCGGCGAATTGGCCGAGCGGGTAAAGAGCCTGCAATATGCCGAAGAGAGCTGGGAGGTGGAGCTTATGCCAAATCCCGGTGAATATCCTGTAGAAGCGGGGCAGGTAATCGCCTTGAGCGGCAACACCGGTTATTCCTTCGGACCGCACTTGCACTTGGACGTGTTCGATACGCAGACGGGGGAATTTGTAGACCCGCTACCCTTCTTCAAAGGTAAGGTGAAGGACACGACGCCTCCACGCGCTGTCGGTTTCATGCTTTTTCCACAACCCGGTTCAGGGGTAGTGAATGGACGGCAGGAGCGGCAAACTTTCCCCTTGAAGCCCGCCAAACCTGTCACTGCCTGGGGCATGGTGGGCATCGGCATCCGGGCGTATGACTACATGGAGGGGGCATCCAACCGTTACGGTGTGCACACTGTGACACTGGAAGTGGATGGACAGGAAGTATTCCGCAGCGTTGTGGATCGTTTTTTCTACGAAGAGAACCGTTACATTAATTCTTGGACGCAGGGAGAGTATATGAAATCGTTCATCGCCCCCGGCAACCGACTGCGAATGTTACATGCTTCCAACGGCAACAGGGGGATTGTGAACATCGACGAAGAGCGTCCCTATCGCTTTGTCTATACCCTGATAGACGGGTTGGGCAACCGGTCTACAGCCCATTTTACCCTGCAGGGCAAGCGTGCTGCGATAGCTCCGGTGGAACAACGCGAGAAATACATATTCCGATGGAATCGGGTGAACTACCTGCAAGAACCCGGATTGACGTTGCTCGTTCCCCAAGGGTGTCTGTATGAGGATGTTCCCCTGAATTACGAGGTTCGTGCCGATAGCAGTGACATCGCCTTCACTCATCAGTTGCACAACGAACGGGTTCCTCTGCACAAGCCTTGTAGCCTGCGTATCAGACTGCGGCAAATGCCGGTGGCAGACACCGTTAAATATTATCTGGCACGTGTGAACAATCAGGGTCGGAAGGTCTATGCGGGTGGCTCTTACCGAAACGGTTACATGGAGGCGGACGTTCTCGAACTGGGCACCTATACTGTAGCCGTAGACACGGTGCCTCCTGTGATAACTCCGGTCAATTCCGGTCAATGGAGCAGGCAAGGGCGGATTGTCTTTAAGGCGCACGATAAAGAAACCGGCATTCGCAGTTATCGGGGGACTATTGACGGAGAATACGCCCTGTTTGGGAGAATCAACTCGATCAGCGGGGAATTAGTGTGTGAACTCGATGCAGCCCGTGTGAAGAAAGGGAGGGAACACACGTTGGAAATGACCGTGACCGATGCTTGCGGCAATGAAACCCGACGGAAGATGAAGTTCTTTTGGTAATTTGGCCTCAAAATACTATCTTTGCCTGGTACTAATAATTACATTACAACATACACCATTAATCTCTTTAAAACAATATGAAGAACAAACGACTGTTTATTTTTTTATTCCTGGTGACAGTTGCGGCCACCTATCTTCCTGCCTGCACCAATCTGATTGTGGGGAAGAACGCTTCGACAGACGGTTCCACCATTGTGTCTTATTCGGCAGATTCATACGGGTTGTTCGGCGAACTGTACCATTATCCAGCCGGTATGCATCCGAAAGGAAGTTTAATTGACATATACGAATGGGATACGGGCAAGTACTTGGGACAAATCGCACAGGCTCGACAGACGTACAATGTGATTGGCAACATGAATGAGTTTCAAGTGACCATTGCCGAGACTACCTTTGGCGGTCGCCCGGAGTTGGTGGATACTACCGGTATCATCGACTATGGCAGCCTGATTTATCTGGGACTGCAACGCTCGCGCTCTGCCCGCGAAGCCATCCGTGTCATGACCGGATTGGTGGAAGAATACGGTTATTACAGCAGTGGCGAATCTTTCACCATTGCCGACCCCAACGAAATATGGATAATGGAGATGATTGGCAAAGGCTCCGGTGTTCGCGGTGCTGTATGGGTGGCTGTGCGGGTACCGGACGATTGCATTGCTGCCCATGCCAACCAAAGCCGCATCCATCAGTTTGACATAAACGATAAAGAGAATTGCCTCTATTCACCCGATGTCATCTCTTTCGCCCGCGAAAAAGGATACTTCGAGGGTATGAACAAGGACTTCAGTTTTGCCGATGCCTATTCCCCTACCGATTTCAGCGCATTACGCTATTGCGAGGCCCGCGTGTGGAGTTTCTTTAACATGTTTACCGACCGGGGCAAGGAGTTCTTGCCCTACATCGAAGGCAAGGACAAGACGCCCATGCCGCTCTTCGTAAAGCCCAACCGTAAAATCTCCGTTCAGGACATCAAGGATGCCATGCGTGACCATTATGAAGGTACGCCGCTCGATCTTAGCCGCGATTTTGGCGCAGGCCCTTACCATTCTCCCTACCGCCTTTCTCCGCTGGGATTTGAAGTGAACGGGCAGAAGTATTTTAACGAACGGCCCATCTCCACCCAGCAAAGCGGCTTCGTGTTTGTGGCACAAATGCGTGCCGGCTTGCCCGATATGGTGGGTGGCGTGTTGTGGTTCGGTGTGGACGATGCCAACATGACGGTGTTTACACCCGTGTATTGCTGCACCGATAAGGTGCCCGTATGCTATAGTCAGGTGGATGGGGCCGATTACATCACCTTTTCCTGGAATTCTGCTTTCTGGATATTCAACTGGGTGGCTAACATGGTCTATCCGCGCTACGACCTGATGATAGACGACGTGCGTGCTGCGCAGACCGAGCTGGAGACTACTTTGAACGATGCGCAGGAAGGCATCGAAGCAGCCGCCCTTAAGATGTTGCAGACCGATGCTTCAGCCGCCCGGCGTTTTTTGACCAATTATACCAACATGACTGCACAGAGCACTTTCGATACTTGGAAGAAGCTGGGAGAGTTTTTGGTGGTAAAATACAACGACGGTGTGGTGCGCCGCATGAAAGACGGCAAATTTGAACGCAATGCCATCGGCCGTCCGGCAGCTGTTCTTCGTCCCGGGTATCCCAAGGAATTTCTGGAAGAGTATGTGAAACAGACAGGTGATCGATACAAAATACCAGAATAAAATTGTAAGGTCGCATTCTTTGACTATCTTTGTGGCATAAGTAACAAGACATTAATCTTAAAAAATGGTATGACAATATGGAAAATCAGGAATTGATTCAACAAATGACCGCAAAGGCCGAACAATGGCTGACACCGGCCTATGATGCCGAAACACAGGCAGAAGTGAAACGCATGCTGGAGCAGGATGATAAGACGGAACTTATCGACAGCTTTTACAAGGATCTGGAATTTGGAACAGGTGGCCTGCGTGGCATCATGGGTGCAGGCAGCAACCGCATGAATATCTATACGGTAGGCACCGCCACGCAGGGTTTGGCCAATTACCTCAACAAGTGCTTTGCCGGTAAAGGGCAAATCGCGGTGGTGGTGGGGCATGACTGCCGCAACAACAGCCGTAAGTTTGCTGAAATCTCGGCAGATATCTTCTCTGCGAATGGAATCAAGGTGTATTTGTTCGACGACCTTCGCCCTACCCCTGAGGTGTCGTTTGCCATCCGCCATCTGGGTTGCCAGAGCGGAATCAATATTACGGCCAGCCATAATCCCCGCGAATATAACGGTTATAAGGTCTATTGGGATGATGGTGCACAGATTTTGGCTCCGCATGACACGGCTATCATCAACGAGGTGAACAAAGTCACTGTGGCCGACATCAAGTTCCAAGCCAATAAAGAACTTATCCAAATTATCGGAGAAAACGTAGATAAGGTTTACTTGGAACAAGTTCACTCCATTTCCATCGACCCCGAAGTCATCAAACGACAGAAAGACTTGACCATTGTCTATACGCCGTTGCACGGTGCCGGACGTGCGCTTATCCCGCGTTCGCTCAAGGTTTGGGGGTTTGAAAACGTGCATTGTGTGGAAGAACAAATGGTGAAAGACGGCAACTTCCCCACTGTGGTTTCGCCAAATCCGGAAAATGCCGAAGCCATGACGCTGGCTATCAAGTTGGCCAAAGAGATTAATGCCGACATCGCGATGGCCAGTGACCCCGATGCCGACCGTGTGGGCATGGCTTGCAAGGACGATAAAGGAGAGTGGGTACTTATCAACGGCAACCAGACCTGCCTCATCTTCCTCTATTACATCATCAAAAACCGCATTGCTACCGGCAAGATGAAATCCGACGACTTCATCGTGAAGACCATTGTCACCACCGACCTTATCAAGACTGTAGCCGACAAAAACAACATCGAGATGCTCGACTGCTACACCGGTTTCAAGTGGATTGCCCGCGAAATCCGTCTGCGTGAAGGCAAGCAGCAATACATTGGTGGCGGTGAGGAAAGTTACGGTTTCCTGGCCGAAGACTTCGTGCGCGACAAAGATGCCGTTTCGGCCTGCTCGCTTTTGGCCGAAATCTGCGCATGGGCCAAAGATTCGGGTAAAACGCTTTATGAACTGCTGATGGAAATCTATGTGGAATACGGATTCTCCAAGGAGACCACTGTCAATGTAGTGAAACCCGGTAAGAGCGGCGCTGAGGAAATCAAGGCCATGATGGACAACTTCCGTGCTAACCCACCCAAGGAAATCGGCGGTTCGCCTGTAGCCCTTATAAAGGATTATAAGGTATTGAAGGCCACTGACAAGCAAGGCAACGTAAGCGACCTCCCTATGCCGGAAACCAGCAATGTGCTCCAATACTTCACAGAGGATGGCACTAAAATTTCCGTCCGTCCTTCGGGCACAGAACCCAAGATTAAGTTTTACATTGAAGTAAAGGGCACCATGAGTTGCCCCAAGTGCTATGCCAATGCCACGGCTGAGGCTGAGCAGAAGATAGCCGATGTACGTCAGTCGCTCGGTATCTGAGGTATTTTGTTTGAAAACCCAATAAATGTACGGGGCTGTGTCTGTCAAAACGCAAGTTTTGTAGCACAGCCCCTAAAGTATATTAAGTTAAGGATTTCTGAAAGTTTCCCGGCAAAGGCCGCTTGCTTTGAGGCATCAGCCCCGCAAGGGATTTTCGTTATCTTCTTATAGGTGAATCCGGTGCGGTTCAGCAAGTCTGCAATCCCTTGGGGAGTGTATTCAACGCCGAATGTGGACTTTATCCAAGCTACCACACTTTTGGCATCCGTGTATATGTACCCACGCAGTTCCTTGCGCAAGGTTGCCAACTGATGGCTGTCAGGAAGCCCCCAATAACCTTTGTAACGTTTTTCCAGGAGTTCATCAGTGCCACTATGCAAATAAGCGGAACTGTAACGGTATACAGTGGAAACGTCTATTCCAAGACATGAGGCCACAAAAGAGGGGGAATTGCCCATGCCCAACATCAGAATGCAAGTCACACGGGCATAGTCGGAACTTCCTTTGGCAGACTTCCCGTTCTTGAGCAGATTCAATGCGATTCTGTTAATTAGGGG
>CAYPUJ010000015.1:0-28761 GCA_964413805.1 uncultured Bacteroides sp.
TAAGCCATTGATGCCAAGAATCATAGTGTTATTAATAGAAGATATATTCAATCTCGTGCGATTAATGTGGTATATAGGAATTGCGCTTTCTGGCAAAAGGGAGAGATTCGTGAGTTTGATGACTAACTTCTTTGTAGGAAACAAAATTAGTTTTTAACCATAAAACACGGGGGCGCATATTAGCGGATCTATGCATGAGCAACGGCCTGCGATTGCGCCAAGATATTTAAGTTACGGGTAGTTGAGGTGGCTCGTGGAGAAGTTGGAGGCGATGACCTTTGTACTGAATTTTCTATCTGAAAAATCAAGTTCTGTTTGGAACTAAACATATAGAATAATGAGAAAGCTTAAAATAGCGTGGATAACAGGTGACTATTTCATTGATGTGGATCTTCCTATAATAAAAAAGCTTGGAAGTTTCTACGATGTCAAATGGCTTATAGTCATAAGCCATAATTCAACCGTTGAATACGAGGAGTTCGTAAATAGATATTTAGGGGACACAAAAGTTGGATTGAATTTTTTGTACTTGAAGAATCGGTCAATCTCTCCTAAAACTTTAGCCGATTACTGCAAGATAATTAATCAGGCAAAGAAATTCCATCCAGATTTTTATTATCTCTCATTTTTAGGAATGCCATTTGCTTTGTTTCTATATATGACACTCTTGCCAATAAAAAAATGTGTCATACCTTGTCATAATGTAACTACGCCAAAAGGTGCAAAGAATGAATCTTTCGCTCGAATATATACCCATTTGTGGCTTTCTGTTTTCAAAAACATACAAGTATTTTCCAAAGGCCAGCATAAGAAATTGACAGAAAAGTTCAATGGCAAGAATTTACTATATGCCCCATTGGCAATAAAAGATTACGGAGATCCTAAGGTGAAAACTGATAAGGATTCTATTCCACAAATAAGGTTTTTGTTTTTTGGAAATATCGTAGAATATAAAAGGGTTGATATTCTGATTAAGGCCACGGAAATACTGACTCAAGAAGGTTTCAATTTTAAAGTTCGCATTGCAGGTGCCTGTTCTAATTGGGATAAGTATCAGAAACTGATTAAGCATCCTGGTGTATTCGAACTTAATATTAAACGAATACCCAATGAAGATGTAGCTGACTTATTTGCAGACAGCCATTACTTTGTAATGCCTTATCAGGATATTGCACAAAGTGGTGCCATCACAGTCGCTTTCAGGTATAATTTACCGGTTATCTGCTCTGATATTGAACAGTTCAAAGAATTTGTCGTGGATAATAAAACAGGATATATATTCAAGAAAGGAGACGCACGCTCTTTGTCCGAAAAAATGAAATGGTTGATATGCAACCATAAAGAAACCTATTCCGCAGTGTGTAAAAATGAACAGGAATTCGTTTCTGAGAATTTTTCTTTGGATACAATTATAGATGAATACAGAAGATATTTCGAAAGTCTATGAATTATACAAAATTGGCATCGGCAAAGACATGTACCGGTTGTATGGTTTGCATTGATTCGTGCCCACATAACGCACTTACTCCATACAAAGCTAAAGATGGTTTTGTTTATGTCAAGTGTGATCAGGAAAAATGCGTTTTGTGCCATAAATGCGAAAGAGCATGTCCTGTTGTAAACGGGGGAAGATATGCTTCTAACACACCGACCCGGTCTATCCCTTTTTCATTACTACGTACAAACGATGAATCATACCAGATGTCAACTTCTGGTGGTGCATTTATCTCTTTAGCCCAAAAATTTACAAAAGAAGGTGGATATGTCTGTGGATCGGTTTTTTCACCTGAGGGGCATCCTTGTCATATAATAAGCAACGATCCAGCAGAGCTTTCTATGATGCAAGGGTCGAAATATGTACAAAGCGATACAATGGGAATATATAGGGAAATTGGACGTTTGATTGGTAAAAGCAAAAAAGTTCTATTCTTTGGCATGGGGTGTCAGGCGGCAGCTATATTATCTTATTTTCATAATAACAAAAATAGGGAACGTCTGTATGTAGTTGACATTATTTGTGGTGGCGTACCAACTTCTTTGTTGGTTGACACTTTCCTGAAGAATGAACCACGATTCATTAAAATAGCAGGTTTCCGTAAAAAAGAAAAGTATGTTCTGTTGTGTTATGACCACAATGGGAATATTGAATATTTATCTGACAAGAAGGTATTGCCTATATACGGATTCTATTCGGATCTCACAAAGCGATATAGCTGTGGCAACTGCAAATTTTGTGGAATAGAAAGAAAATCCGATATTACAATAGGAGATTATTGGGGAGCCGGTGGGGACAAACAGAAGTCTGTAGCTGTAGCGCACACAGACAAAGGACTGGATTTACTGTCCGAATTAGACAATGTAGTCATTGAAAAAATAAGTTGGAGTTTCATAAAGGACAATTTTAGGTATGTGATTGGCAAAAATTATAATAACTACAGATTGCAAAGAAAGATGTTGCCATGGTTATTTGAGAATCTCTCATACAATTCTCTCTGTGGAATCTACGGATGCAACCTGAAAAATCCTTTCTGGATAATAATTGTTGCTTACAATCATCTCGTTGGCAAAATTCAAAAACTATATATAAATCTTGCATTGCGTAAGATAATGAAACACTGCTGCTAATCATACTATTGATCATTTTGATGGAAACAGTAGTCAAAGTACACATGCAGTACTAAATTCATCTTAATATTTTTCTGAATGAGAATCGGTTTGTTGACTTACTATGGAGATTTGAACTGCGGTACGAATCTTCAGGCTTATGCTACGTTATTGGCTTTAAAAAGTGTTTATCCCAACGACACAGTGAAAGTGGTTCCATTTCACGGTTTCAAACCGGAGATAAGACCGTACAAGAGTTTTAATCCGGCAAGTATTTTCCGAGACATCGTGAGGATCAGGAAATATTGGGACTTTAAACATAATGAATTGGGTATAAAAAGTAAGGATCCAATCATTGCCGATGTAAGAAAGGCTCTAAAATATATTGCATCATTTGAGTTTGACAGGATTTATATTGGTGCAGATACTTTGCTTGAACTAGACAGGATAAATATTGACGGCTTGTCTGCATATTGGCTGAAAGATGTCAAGTCCGATAAAACACTCCTGGCTGCATCTTCTAAAAATGTGACATATGAGAATATTTCCCCTCACCAGAAAGAAGAAATGAAAGAAGCTGTTGGACAGTTCAAATATATCGGAGTTAGGGATAGTGCCACCACAAAATTATTGTCACACTTTATTCAATCCGAGAAAATTCATCATGTGCCAGACCCTACGTTTACGTTGGATATAGACTATGGAATTACCCAAAGGTATTTGAACAAGAAAAAACTCAATATCCCTCAAAAATCGGTTTTTATGCACCTGTATGGCGATGACACATGGGCAGACAAAATAGCAAAACATTTAAAATCATTAGGATACATGATTGTTACCCCGCGGCCTTACAAGCATGGAGACATTGTGATAAATGACATGGGGCCATTGGAGCAATTGGGCATATATAGATATTTTGAATTGGTCATCACCCACCGTTTCCACGATTGCGTTTTCTGCTTGAAAAATGGTACACCATTCTTTGTCTATGTGAAAAGCAGAAAAACATTCATGACCTCAGACAACGACTCCAAGCATGTGTCCCTGCTTAAGGACTTTTGCCTATACCCTTATGGATTCCTCGGTTGTGTTGACGATGGTATATCCACAAACGATATCGCTGAGAAACTTAAACTTCTCAAACTACATTTTGATGGAGAGAAAGTCAATTCCCGTTTGCGAGAACTTAGAGAAGAGTATTTCTGTTTTTTGAACATGACCGTCAAAAATCAATAGGCTATTTTCAATACGATTTTGGTATGCGTTGTTGGTTGTCAATACTTAAATGGGCAATTATCATCTCTGGAACTGTATTTACGGTTGTCTTGGGGTATGTGACATTCAATAAAGCATACTTTCATTTTGATGGAGATATTGATCCGGAACTTGCAGCCAAGTTCGGTGACTTTATCGGAGGATTCATCGGTACCTTGTTCGGGTTTCTTAGTGTGATGGTTTTGGCATACTCTATATTGAAGCAGACATACGAAACACGAAGAAACAATATAAGGAATTCTTTCTTCAAGATGATAGACTATCATTTCAAGAATGTGGAACAGATAGAATTGACCAAACCTGGAAGTCCAAATGTGCAGGAAAAAGCCCGTAGAGGATTTGTGGCTTATAAGATACAAATCAAACGTCTGTTACAGGCGATATGCAAGGTAAATAGTGAAAACGACCTGGGGTTAAACGGTCATGATGTAGCATCAATAGCGTACATGGTTTTTTATTATGGTGTTGGTGAAAGTTGGAAAACATTCTTGGAAGATAAGTTAAGTTGTTATGAGTGTCGTGAACTTATGATTAATAACCTTATCAGGTTGTCGAAAAGGAATCCTGAAATGAATTTGTGCAGAACTAATCAGACAATCCTAAGTGCATATTTCAGAAATATGTACAATGCCATAAAACTTGTTGACAGCGAACCTTATTTCACGTCAAAAGAGAAATATGACTTGATAAAGATATACCGGGCACAATTATCCAATCCTGAATTGTATGTGTTGTTTTTCAATGTCATCTCACCATTCGGCAAGAAATGGAGGGAGAAAGATTTTGTGAACAAATACAGCCTTGTCAAGAACATACCCCATGATTATTTGGATGGCTATGACATGAAAAGCTATTTCGACGGCATAAAGTATGAATACGAGGAAGTGAATTGTGAAAAGGACGATGACAATTTTCCTACAACGCCTCCACCTGTTATAAAAAGTGATACCATTTTAGATTCTAGTACATGTCAAAAGAAAAGGAAATGGGTTGTGTATGGAGGCATAACTCATTTTTAAACGCATAAGTTAAAAGTCGCTTAATTATCTTGACGAAATTTTGTCAATCTATAAATTTCCATAATTGGAAGTTTTGATAAGTTACTATGAGAAATAAATGGAGACATATAGGTTCTGGCCGATTGTTTATAGGCCATGCTCAGTACTGCTGGGACGCTTTGCCAAGAATCCCATTGATAATTTCTTTGTTGCTGGGCTTTTACCCGTCTGTAAAAATAAATGCTTTGCCGAAGGAGAGCGAATGTCGGACTGTTTACGTTTCTTCGTCAAAAGGCAGCGACAGTAATGACGGTTCTACCGAGGGCAAGCCATTAAAGACCATCCGTAAAGCCACACAAAAGGGCAATGGCAATTTGAGGTTACGACTAAAACGCGGCGATGTGTTTTTTGAAAGCATATCAAACCTGTCGAACAGTATAGTGGAGTCTTACGGCAAGGGAAACAAACCGGTACTGTGCGGTTTCAAGATACTGAAAAACCTGGAAGCATGGCAGGCAGACACGGTAAATGGCGTATGGAGGCTACATCTTTCAAACGAGGCTGATTTTGTGGGTTTTTCCATAAGTCAGGTTTCGGACAAACAGTGTTTCAACAATATCGGTTGCCTGTATGATGAACCAGGGAACAAGCTGTACGGGCATCTCGTCAGCCGGAAGGATTTGTTGGAAGAAGACGGTGACTTTTTCACGTCTTCATTGTTCAAACGCGGTGAGGCCGATTTCAGTTATCTGTACTTCCGGTACAGGGAGCATCCCGGAACGTTGGGCAACATCTGTCTGTCAACCTATAGCCATGGCATATCGGGTCTGCGCAACTGCATTGTCCGTGACATTGCCATCACCGGCTTTGCGCGCCATGGCATCTGCAGTATCAACAATACTTTGGTGGAAAACTGCGATATAGATATCATAGGCGGTTCTATCCAGGTAGGCCAGCGGAAGTGGGTGCGTTACGGCAACGGCATAGAATGCTGGGTATCGGATTCGCAAGTAGGAGACAACACCGTCCGGCATTGTTGCATCAGCCGTACTTACGATTGTGGCGCAACTATACAAGGAAAGGGGAACAATCTGAAAAGTCCCTGCCGCATCCGTTTTGTAGGGAACAGATTCATTTATTGCCGCCAGGCGTTTGAACATTTCATTACGGCTTCGGACGGGAAAAGCACAGACTATGTGAGTTGTGAGTTTTCGGACAATGTATGCTTCCTGATGGGAGACAACCGGTTTGACTCCCCCGAAATACGGGATGCGGACATCCTGTCGTATGAATCGGCTGACAAAGACATATTAATCAGCAACAATATGTTTTATGGAGCGTCTTATTATTGCGGGAAAGCATTCGGCAGGCTACGTGGAAACACTGTGTACATATACCAGGGTCAGTACCTTAACCATTACCATGGGCAAAAAAACTTCCCTGCCATATATGCCACTGATGAGAACAGCATAGAGGCATTCCGACAACGGACGCATGACGACAGTTCCATCCACATCATTGAGAAAGATTCTGATGCGGATAAGAAACTGAAAAAGAAGTGGCTGAAACAGATGGCATACCGTCCTGTTTGCATACAGGCAAAAGCATTTGCCGCCCAATAAAGAACTTATCCTTTTACAGAAGGACGGCAATCAGACTTACTTTGTCCCTGTCTTAAACTTCCAGCCCGATTGAGTTTGGCATTCTTAATAAACAATTTTATGCGCATCCTACTTTCCAACAAATTCTATTACCGCCGTGGCGGTGACTGCATCTACACGCTCAACCTTGAACAACTGTTGAAAGAGCACGGTCACGATGTGGCGGTGTTCGCGATGGACTATCCGGAAAATCTCGAAACACCGTGGCGGAAGTATTTCCCGCAGAATATGACGAAGCTGATGGCCTTCACGCGCCCGTTCGGCTCGCGCGAGGTCAAGGCGAAGTTCAACAGGCTGCTTGATGACTTCAAGCCGGATGTCGTCCACCTCAACAATATCCACACACAGCTGTCGCCCGTGGTTGCCGGGCTTGCACACAAGCGCGGCATCAGGGTGGTGTGGACGCTGCACGACTACAAGCTGCTTTGCCCGCGTTATGACTGTCTGCGTGGCGGAAGCACAATCTGCGAACTGTGCTTCGGCGGCGACAAGATGCCCTGCAGGACGTACCGCTGCATGAAAGGCTCGCGCCTGGCCTCGGAGGTGGGCTACCGCGAGGCGGTGATGTGGAACCGCAGGAGGCTCGAAGCCTGCACGGACCTGTTCGTCTGTCCGAGCCGTTTCATGGCGGAAAAGATGGCGCAGGGCGGATTCGACAAGGGCAAGCTGAAAGTGCTCTGCAATTTCATCGACACGGAGAAGTGCCGCAAAGACGATTACACGAAAGACGACTATTATTGCTATGTCGGCAGGTTGAGCCACGAGAAGGGTGTAGGTATGCTCGTTGAGGCCGCTGCGCGGCTGCCTTACAGACTGAAAGTGATAGGCGGAGGACCATTGCTTGAACAGTTGAAAACCAAGAACGGACAATTAAAGGGCAATGTAGAGTTTCTCGGTTTCAGGCAGTGGGACGGGATAAAGGGAATTGTCGGCCGGGCACGGTTCACTGTCATTCCGTCCGAATGGTACGAGAACAACCCGCTGTCGGTGATTGAGGCGCAGTGTCTCGGCACGCCCGTGCTGGGTGCGCGCATCGGTGGCATCCCGGAACTGATTGATGAAGGCATAAGCGGAATGACCTTCGAGAGCGGCAACGCTGGTGACCTCGCGGAGAAAATAAAGGCGATGTTCGCCGTCGAGTTCGACTACAAGGCTATTGCCGATGCGGCAATGAAGCGTTACAATGCTGAAAGCTATTATAATGAGATAATGGAAACGTATATGGCAAAGGGAAATTGAAGTTAGGCGATGAAGCTTTACAATATATTGTAGACGGGTGACAGGAGAGTCCCGGTTTGTTGTTTCTCCCTTACCTGTTTGCAAAAATACAAAAACATTCTGTGCAGGTGGCATAAAACATACAAAATATGTAACGTATACGTGTCATGTTTCGCCTTGAATATGACACGTATGCAGAAAACCGTCGTGCCGGGCTGTATGCGGAATGGCCTTTCACACTTTGCCAAGCAACCATTTCCATGCCGGAACAACACGGATTTGTTTACCGTCTTTGGTAAATGTGTCTTCCTCGTCGTGCGTTATTATCAGCAGGTCGTCGCACCCTGTGACGGCCGATGCTTCCAGAAGCCCTTTGGTTTCACGCTCGCGGGTTTCGCTGTCGGCCATGCTCCATGTGACTTGAATGAGTTGGACCACACAGTCCTCGCGTTGCAGCACGAAGTCGCATTCCGTGTTGCCCTGGTAATAGGAAAGCCTGTCGGAAGGAAGGCGGCGGTTCAATTCCAGGAGGATTGTGTTTTCAAGGTATTTGCCGTTGTCATTGCTTTGCGGCATGAGTATAGCCCCGCGCAAGCCATTGTCTATGCAATAGTATTTGTCGAGCGACTTGCGCTCTTTGCCTAACGAGCGGCTGTATTTGGGAATGCGGATGAACATGAAGATGCTGCATGCATAGTCTGCCCACAGGTACAAATCGTCCTTGCTCACCTTCAATCCCTGAGACTTGATGTCGTTGTAGATGGCGTTGATGGAGGTCGGTTTGGTGAGGTTGGCCATGATCCGTTTCGCAAAATAACGCACCACTCCCGTGTTCGAAATCCGGTAGTGCTCGGTGAGGTCGCGCAAAATCATCGTGTCGAAATACCCTTGGAGCATTTTTAACTGCTCTGACCGGGATGGGATCAGCACGACTTCGGGAAAGGCACTCGAATGCAGGAATTCATCAAAAGCCACTTTCAGGCGTGCTCTGTCCTGCTCAAGGTAACTTTCGGCGGCAATGCCCCTGAAACGGCAGAACTCATTGAACGAAAGAGGATGGACTTCGTATTCCAAGGGATATCCGCGCAAGGCAGAGCCGAGTTCCGAAGAAAGCATGGTGGCATTGCTCCCGCAAACATAAATGTTCTTGCAATACGACTTGTACACACGCATGACAAAGTATTCCCAATCCTTGATAAGCTGGATTTCGTCAAAAAACATGTGTACCTCCTTTATCGGTATGTCGGGAAACATTTCCATGTAGGCCATGATTACGTCATCCAGTTCATCGGACGGCATATTGACCAGGCGTTCGTCATCGAACCCCAGCCAGAGAATGTTTTCCTTGGGTACGCCTTCATGCACAAGGTTGTTAATGGCAATCTCCATCATGGTGGACTTGCCACATCGCCTGACTCCAGGCACGGTGATTATCTTCTTGCGATTGACGGGCAACTTCACATCCCGCTCTATTACATCAAACGGGATTTCGTTTTGCCTCATGGCTATCAGTGATTTGATTATGTCCTTTCTCATCTTTTCCTTTATTTAAGGACAAATATAGAGGTTTCTTTCCTAAATAAGAGGAAAAATTCGCGGAATTTTTCCTCTTTTCCATGAAAGGAAATACTCCCCTGCCTTCAAAGACCGTATTACATGACTGTAAATCAATTAAAAAAACATAAACAATGGCTAACACAAACATTCCGCGTCCTACGGACGCAAGCATTATCCTGACGTACCGTTGCCCCATGCGTTGCCAGATGTGCAACATCTGGAGCAACCCGACCAGGAAGAGTGAGGAAATCAAGGCTACAGATTTAAAATCTTTACCGCAATTGAAGTTCATCAACCTTACGGGCGGCGAGCCGTTCATCCGCGAGGACCTGGCCGACATTGTGGAGGAGTGCTACAGGCACTCGCCCCGCATCGTCATCTCCACTTCCGGGTGGTTCGAAGACCGCGTGGTGGAGCTTGCCAAACGCTTCCCCAACATCGGCATCCGCATCTCCATCGAGGGGTTGAGCCAGAAGAACGACGAACTGCGCGGACATGCGGGCGGCTTCGACAAGGGCCTGCGCACCCTGCTCACGCTGAAACACATGGGGCTGAAGGACATCGGCTTCGGCTGCACGGTGTCCAACCACAACTCGCGCGACATGCTCTCGCTCTACCAGCTGTCGCTGTCGCTGGGCATGGAGTTTGCCACGGCGGCGTTCCACAACTCTTATTACTTCCACAAGAGCGACAACGTGATAACGAACAGGGAAGAGGTGTGCGGCAACTTCAAACAGCTTATTGAGTGGCAACTGAAGGAAAAGCACCCGAAGAGCTGGTTCCGCGCGTGGTTCAACATGGGGCTTGTCAACTACATCGAGGGCGGCCGCCGCATGTTACCCTGCGAGGCGGGCATGATGAACTTCTTCATCGACCCGTGGGGCGAGGTGATGCCCTGCAACGGACTGGAGGAGAAGTACTGGAAGGAGAGCATGGGCAACATCCACGACAAACCTTTTATGGAGATCTGGGAAAGCGAGCAGGCACAGAAAGTGCGTGCCATGGTAAGGAAATGCCCCAAGAACTGCTGGATGGTGGGCACGGCCAGCCCCGTGATGCACAAGTACGTCAAGTACCCGGCGAAGTGGGCGTTGCAGAACAAGCTGCGTTCGCTGCGTGGCAAGCCCGCCTGCATCGACCCGAAATGGTGCGACGTGGGGCAGGACCCGTGCCAGGGGGATTTGAGGGAGAAGTTCTGAAAGAAGGAAACGGATGCCTGTCTGGATAAAAAGATGCTTTGGGTTGTAGGCCGTCCGTGGATGGCAAAGAACGTGTTTCCGGGATGCCTGTACGGAGCGTGTTCGGTGCAGGCAATCCATTTCCGGATTACAGGTGTGGAACACGTTCCGTACAGGCATCCCGGAAACACATGACATGCACTTCGGAAGGAATGTACAATTCACCTGTGCAAAGTATAAGTTTTGGGATGATTGCTAAGCCTTTAGACGCACACGGAAAAATTCACTTCACCCTCTTCCCCGTGACAAGAAGCCACAGGGCGGAGAGGAAGGATGCAAGCACAATGCCTGCGTATAGCAGTGACTCCTTCAGATGGCAGAAAAGTCTTTTCATAGGCAGAAGTTTACGGCATACAACGGTTTGTTCACCATCCAGCCCTGGTCCTGGTATGGTTTCATTGACAGGCGCAACCCTTTCAGTCCGGGGTGCTTGTCTATATACGTGCGCAACGACTTGGACCGTACATTGACTTCGGCCTTGACTTCAACAGGAATGACGGAAGTGCCTTTCTGTATGATGAAGTCTATCTCAATCCGCGAATCGTTTGAACTGAAATAATATATCGGAACGTCTTGCGACATGATTTGTGTGAGTACGAAAAGTTCGGTGAACGCCCCCTTGTATTCATTGAAATATGCATTGCCGATGAGAATGTTTTCGGGTGGGGTGTCTGTCATTGCCCCCATCAGTCCTACGTCCAGTGTAAACAGCTTGAATGCCGAGAGGTCTTCGTAGAATTTTAGCGGAAGCGATGGTGAAGCAATGCGGTTTATGCGGTAGACAAGGCCGGCGTCGATGAGCCATTGTATGGCCATTTCAAACTCGGAAGCACGTGCGCCTTTCTTTATGGCACCATATATGAACTTTTTGTTGTCCTTGGCAAGTTGTGACGGTATGGAGTCCCACACCATGTTGATGCGTGGCACCTGGCCGGCAGGGGCATGTTTGGAGAAGTCGCGACGGTAGCCGAAGAGTATCTGTTTCTGAATGTTACGCACTTCGCCGATGTTGCGGCTCTCAACATATTCGTTCACAACGGCAGGCATACCACCCGTGAAGTAATATTGGCGCAGACAGTCCGTCAGTTTACCTGCGAGAGAGTCGATCATCGTATAGTCCTGCGACTTCAGTATCTGTAGAATCTGGGTTTCGCCGATGGCGGCCAGAAACTCGTCGAAGGTCATCGGGTACATCTTCATCATGTCCACCTTTCCGACGGGAAAGGATGTGTTGCTGTGCAGCGATATGCCAAGCAGCGAACCGGCAACGGCAATGTGGTATTCGGGAGCATTTTCGCAGAAATACTTTAACGAGTTGAGTGCCTGCTGGTTTTCCTGTATCTCGTCGAGAATGATAAGTGTATCGCCGGGCACGATGTTGACATGGGTGACGGCAGACAATGAGAGAATGATACGGCGGATGTCATAGCCTTGGGCGAAAATTTCCTTCACCACATCGTTGTTGTCGCAATTGACGTAAGCGGTGGTCTTATACTGTCGCCGTCCGAATTCTTTCAGTATATACGTCTTTCCTACCTGTCTTGCGCCGTTGAGTACAAGAGGTTTGCGGTTCGTTTTGTGCTGCCAGTCTATCAGGTCTGTAAAGATGTTCCTTTCCATATATACATTTATTCGCATGAACAATCCATGCAAAGTTACATTTATTTGCACGAATATCGAAGCGTTTCCCGCATTTATTCGCACGAATGAAAGACTTTCAGACAAACAGGGCGGATAGAAACCGGCTTTGTGGGTTCTTACCGCCCCTTTTATCATCAAACAGATTCAAATAAATTCAAGGTATGAAAATAGTAGTTACCGGCACGCGCGGCATCCCGAATGTCATGGGCGGCGTGGAGACCCATTGCGAGGAACTGTTTCCGAGAATCGCGGAAAGGGGCTTTGACGTTACCGTCGTGCGCAGGAAGAGCTATGTCAGGGACAGCCTGGCGGAGTGGAAGGGCGTGAAGCTCGTTGACATCGAAACGCCGAAGAAGAAGTCGTTCGAGGCCATCATCCACACGTTCCGTGCCATCAGTGAGGCGAAGCGGCTCGGAGCGGACATCCTGCACATCCATGCCATAGGCCCTGCACTGCTCGTGCCATACGCCAGGATGCTGGGCATGAAGGTGGTGTTCACCCACCACGGTCCCGACTACGACCGCGACAAGTGGGGCTTCCCGGCCAGGACGATGCTGAAGCTGGGCGAGCGCATGGGCTGCATGTTTGCCGACGATGTGATAGTCATCTCCGACGTGATACGCAACCTGATAAAGCGGAAGTACAACCGGACAAGCCGCGTACACCTTATATATAATGGTGTTTCACGGCCTGAGATGTGCGATTATCCGGAATACTTCAAGGAACTGGGCATAGAGAAGGGCAGGTACATTCTCGGCATGTGCCGCTTTGTGCCGGAAAAGAACCTGCACCACCTTGTGGAGGCCTTCGGCCGGATTAAGAAGAATGGCGATTCCGGCATCAGGCTGGTGCTTGCCGGTGATACCGATTTTGAGGATGATTACTCACGTGGTTTGAAAGAGATGGCAAGGAAGAACGGCGTGGTGCTGACGGGTTTCGTCAAGGGGCGCAAGCTGCATTCACTGCTGACCAACTGCCTTTGCTATTGCCTGCCGTCAAGCCACGAGGGATTGCCCATCTCCTTGCTGGAAGCCATGAGTTATGGGGTAAAGGTCATCGTGAGCGACATCCCTGCAAACCTTGAGGTGGGGCTGCCCCGGGAAGATTATTTCCGTTGCGGGGATGTGGATGCGCTTGCAAAGAAACTGGAAGCGGTGTTGAAGGAACCTCCTGCCCGCACAGTTTACGACATGGGAAAGTATGATTGGGAACGGATAGCCGACGAAGTGACGGATGTGTACCGGCGGCTACGGGACAAATAAAATAGAATTGCGAAATGAAACTGAAACCATTATTTGTAAAACGACTTGCTACCTGCTTTCTGTCGATGGTGTTGTGTGCATGGGGGACGTGTTGTGCCCAGGC
This sequence comes from uncultured Bacteroides sp., assembly GCA_964413805.1. Classification (GTDB taxonomy): domain Bacteria; phylum Bacteroidota; class Bacteroidia; order Bacteroidales; family Bacteroidaceae; genus Bacteroides. The sequence continues at coordinate 13,558 of CAYPUJ010000015.1, forward strand.
TTTGCGCGGAACCACCGGCCTGCTACATGCACCGACCGCCGACATGCAGCGCGACAAGACTGTGATGATTGGCGGCAACGTGTTGGATTTGATTCCGCTGCACTACATCAGCAGTTCGGAAGTGGACTATACCTTCAACTACTATCTGAACGTCACTTTCTTCCCGTGGATGGAGGTGGGATATACGTGTACGCTGAACCACGCAGACCACGGATCCACCTATTTCCCGTCGCAGTCGTGGGGGAAATACACCAACCAGGACCGTTCGTTCTATTTCCGCTTCCGGTTGTGGAAAGCAGGCTGGTGGAAATCGTGGACACCGCAAATCGTGTTTGGAGCCGACGACCCCGGCACGCACGAGAATGCCGGTGGGGGAGCCATCAGCAGCCGGGATTCCAATGGGGGAAACTGTGAGTTTACCCGTTGGTATCTGGCCGCCAGCAAACATTTTGAGTTTAAGGGAATCGGGACACTGGGCACACACCTGTCTTTCGTGTGGGACAGGGGAGATCACGTGGAAGCCACGAACCGGCCTGCGTTCGGCCTTAACTTCCGTTTGTGCCTGCCGACCGACACTTTCTGGCAGAAGGCTTTGAACGGGTTTAACCTGATGGCGGAATATGACGCACGCACCTGCAATGTGGGCGGCACCTATTCGGTCTGGAAAGACCACATCAACATCGTGGCCGAGCTGAACGAAGGCAAATATTTTTCCGGCGGGGTGTACTTCAAGATTTATCTGAAGTGAGAAACCGGGAATAAAAAAGTACTTTTTCTGACTTGCTCTTTCGGAGAATAGTCGTAACTTTGTACCCAAATACGTATTTGAAGAATGAGACAGTTAAAGATTACCAAAAGTATCACTAACAGAGAGAGTGCTTCTCTTGACAAGTATCTGCAGGAAATCGGCCGCGAGGACCTCATTACTGTCGAAGAGGAGGTAGAGCTCGCTCAGCGCATCCGCAAGGGTGACCGTGTTGCATTGGAAAAATTGACACGTGCCAATTTGCGTTTCGTTGTATCTGTGGCCAAACAGTATCAGAATCAAGGTTTGAGTTTGCCCGACCTGATCAACGAGGGGAATTTGGGTCTGATCAAGGCCGCCGAGAAGTTTGATGAAACACGTGGCTTCAAATTCATCAGCTACGCAGTGTGGTGGATACGGCAGTCCATTTTGCAAGCCCTGGCCGAACAGTCGCGCATTGTCCGTCTTCCGTTGAACCAGGTAGGTTCGTTGAACAAAATCAGCAAAGCCTTTTCCAAGTTCGAGCAGGAGAACGAACGCCGTCCGTCTCCGGAGGAACTGGCCGAAGAACTGGAAATCCCCGTGGACAAAATCTCGGATACGCTCAAGGTCTCAGGCCGCCACATTTCGGTGGACGCTCCTTTTGTGGAAGGGGAAGACAACAGCCTGCTGGACGTGTTGGTCAACGACGATTCTCCCATGGCTGACCGCTCGTTGGTGAACGAGTCTCTTGCGAGGGAAATAGACCGGGCACTTTCCACGCTGACCGACCGCGAAAAGGAAATCATTCAGATGTTTTTCGGAATCGGGCAACAGGAAATGACGCTGGAGGAGATTGGCGACAAGTTTGGGCTGACCCGTGAACGTGTGCGCCAGATCAAGGAAAAGGCCATTAGAAGGTTGAGGCAGAGCAACCGCAGCAAACTGCTCAAATCTTATTTGGGATAAGCTTTAAAAATACCGTTTCCGTCATGGAAGGGTATTAAAAACCGGTACATCTTGCGTGGGTGACCGGTTTTTTTTTTACCTTTGCGCCCGTTGCATCTTATTATTCATCAAAATAGAAGGACAGATAATGAAACATTTTCGGATTTTTCTTGTTACGGCTTGCGTGCTGATACTTTGCCAGGGCTTCTCCCTGAAGGGAAAAAATAAAGAAAAGGATGTTTATGCATTTGGCCTTGCGGCTTCATTCAACGATTCGGTGGTGTATTGTACGGAGATTCAGCTGCTGGACAGTGTGCAGCTGGACAAGAACGGATTCCTGCCGCTACGCGAGATGTATTCCTACCAGCTGAAGAACTATGTGGAGTATGAGTTGAACAAGCCAAACTATACCTGCATGATTTACTTTTCTGAAAAAAAAGAGAAGCTCACCAAGGAAGTGAACAAGCTGATAGCCGGCTACAAGAAAAGCAACCTCGTGCTGCACCCCCTTACCGCTTCTGAGTTCACGTTCAAGAAACCGGAAGAATAAGTCCCATGAGGAAAAGTGTTTTGTGGCTGTGGGTGTGCCTGGCCGCGTTGTTGGCTGCATGCGATGATGCGGACGAACCCGGTGGCTCCGGTTCCGCTTCGGTGGCCCGGACGGTGTTGGTGTACATCGTAGGAGAAAACAACCTGTCCTCTTTCGCTTCGGAAGACGTGGAAGAAATGCTGGAAGGAATCCGGTCGGTGGATACTTCCCTTTACAACCTTCTGGTCTATGTGGACGACAAGACGGAAACTACGCTTTATCGCCTGACAAACGACGGGCAGGGGAATGCCGTCAAGGAAGTGGTGCGGGAGTATGAAGAGCAGGACTCTACCGACCCCGACGTGATGTCGTCCGTGTTGGGACTGGCGTTTGGCAGCTATCCGGCAGAGAGTTACGGGCTGGTCTATTGGTCGCATGCCGATGGCTGGATTCCCTATCCGCTTTCCACAGGGACATCCACCCGTTGGGTGGGGCAAGACACCGGTTCGGGTGATAACCGCATGAACCTGTCGGAACTTTCGTCGGTGCTGGCAGCGGCTCCCCATCTGAATTTTCTCATGTTTGATGCCTGCTTCATGCTGTCGGTGGAGGTGGCGTATGAATTGCGGGACTATGTTGACTATTACATAGCCTCGCCTACCGAAAACCCCGGACCGGGTGCGCCCTACGACAAGCTGGTGCCGCTGATGTTCACCGAAAATGCGGCAGTGGAAATGGCGGCTGCTTACTTCGAAACTTACGAGAGCATCTACAATGGAGGTGTTGGCATCGCCAACGACAACTGGACGGGAGGTGTCTCAATCGGCGTGATACAGACGGACGGCCTGGAAAACCTGGCACAGGCCACGGAACAGGCTTTGCCGGAAACTTCGCAGAGCACCTCCGTGTTGCGGGGTTTGGTGTTTGACTACGACCAGCGCACCTCTTCTTCGCACGTGGGCTACTACGATATGCAAGACCTGATGGAAACGCTGGTCGAAGACGAAACAGCCTTCAATGCGTGGTTGCAGGCTTACGGGGATGTGGTGGGCTATTGGAACACCACACCGAAAAATTATTCCAGTTTCGTCGGTATGTTTTCTATGGAGGATACCAACGGTGTGACGCATTACATCCCCTCGCAGACGGCCGACCCGCAGGCTGCGGAAGCCTATCGATCGGTGGCATGGTATTCGGCTGCCGGGCTCTCCCGGTTGGACTGGTAAGCCGGCCGGAATACCTGCATTCGCACCGGGCATTCCGTCTTTGAGTCGTGGGATTGGGAAGACGGTAAAGAGAACTATAACAAACATAGATATTAGGTAATGATAAAGAAAGTTTTGATTGCCAACAGAGGCGAGATAGCCGTGCGCGTCATGCGCTCCTGTCGTGAGATGGGCATCCTGAGCGTGGCTGTTTTCTCTGAAGCCGACCGTACTTCACATCATGTGTCGTATGCCGACGAGGCTTATAACATAGGTCCGGCTGTGGCGAAAGAGAGTTATCTGAACATTGAAAAAGTAATTTCCGTAGCCAAGCGGTGTGGTGCCGATGCCATCCATCCGGGATACGGGTTCCTGTCTGAAAACGCGGACTTTGCCCGTCGCTGCAAGGAAGAGGGCATCATCTTCATCGGCCCTTCGGCTGAAACGATGGAGGCTATGGGCGATAAGATTGCCGCCCGCAAACGCATGATTGCCGCCGGTGTGCCGGTAGTTCCGGGCACCGAACAACCCCTGCAGAGTGCCGAAGAGGCGGTGCGCATCTGCAACGAGATCGGTTATCCTGTCATGCTGAAGGCTTCGATGGGCGGCGGGGGAAAAGGAATGCGGCTCATCCATAGCGAAGAAGAAGTAGTGGAGGCGTACAATACGGCCCGTTCGGAGTCGATGTCGTCTTTCGGCGACGACACCGTCTATCTGGAGAAGTTTGTAGAAGAGCCTCACCACATTGAGTTCCAGATATTGGGTGACAATCACGGCAACGTCATTCACCTGTTCGACCGCGAATGTTCCGTGCAACGCCGCAACCAGAAGATTGTGGAAGAGAGTCCTTCGCCTTTCCTTACTCCCGAACTGCGCAAGGAGATGGGCGAGAAGGCTGTGGCAGCCGCCAAGGCCGTCAACTACAGCGGTGCAGGCACCATCGAGTTTCTGGTGGACAAGAACCGCCGTTTCTATTTCCTGGAAATGAATACGCGCCTTCAAGTGGAGCACCCCATTACCGAGGAGGTCGTGGGCGTGGACCTGGTGAAGGAGCAAATCCGCATAGCCAACGGCGAAAGGCTGCACCTCAGCCAGACGGACCTCTACCAGCGGGGACATGCCATCGAGTGCCGCATCTGTGCCGAAGACACCGAAAACAACTTTATGCCTTCGCCGGGCATCATCCGGCAGCTGACCGTACCCAACGGCATCGGTGTACGCATAGACAGTTACGTGTACGAAGGTTACGAAATCCCCATCTATTACGACCCGATGATTGGCAAGCTCATCGTCTGGGCTACCACGCGGCAGTATGCCATCGAACGTATGCGCCGCGTGTTGTACGAGTATAAGATTACGGGGCCGAAAACCAACCTCGCCTACCTGAAGCGCATCATGCATGTGCCCGATTTCGTGCGGGGCGAGTACAATACGCTCTTCATCGAGAAGAATGCCCGTATGTTGGTGCGTGCCAATGCCCACAACGAGGAGTTGGAGAACATGGCCATGATAGCCGCTTACATGGACTATCTGGTCAACCTGGAAGAGAATGTTTCGTCGCAGTTGCCCGATTCGCGCCCCATCAGTCGTTGGCGGGAATTCGGCTTGCAGAAGGGGGTACTGAGAATATAGTTTTTTTAATGAAGAATGATGAATGATGAATGATGAATGATGAACGGAGCATAAGAACTATTCAACGGACTGATACCGTGTCAGGTTTGCAGGAAAAATTCTTCATTCATCATTCTTCATTCTTCATTTAATAATAAGTTTATGGAAATACATATCGGAGACCGCGTGGCCGATGTCACGCTGGTCAGCAAAGAAGGCAACAAAGTACAGCTCACCATTGACGGGAAACCGATTGAGGTGGACATTGTGATGGCTGAAAACGGCAACTGCTCCATTCTGCACAATGGCAATTCGTTTAATGCAGGACTGGTGCGTGGCGACGGTGGAAAGAACTACGATGTCAGCATCCTGACGCGCTCTTTCCATGTGGACATCGTGGACACGCAGGCCAAATACCTGCACACACGTCGCGGTGCAGACGAGAAGCAGGACGACAAGATTGTCGCCCCCATGCCCGGCAAGGTGGTCAGCATTCCTGTCGGGGTGGGAGACCGACTGGCAGCCGGAGACATCGTGGTGGTGCTGGAGGCCATGAAGATGCAGAGCAACTATAAGGTGAGTGCCGACTGCATTGTGAAGAATATCCTGGTGGCAGAAGGTGAATCAGTCAATGCCAACCAGGTATTGGTAGAATTGGACGTTATAAAAGAAGAATAAACAATGAACAGAGAAGAAATATACAGCCGCTTCGAGGAACTGGACAAAAAGGCTTCCTTGGGAGGTGGTGTCGAGAAAATAGAGAAACAGCACACATCCGGCAAGATGACTGCCCGCGAACGCATCGACATGCTGCTCGACAAGGGGAGTTTCAACGAACTGGACAAGTTTGTCACGCATCGTTGCACAAACTTCGGCATGGAGAAGAAGCAGATTCCGGGTGACGGCATGGTGACCGGTTACGGCAAAATAGACGGGCGTCTGGTCTTTGTCTATGCTTATGACTTCACGGCACACGGCGGTTCGCTGAGTGAGACCAATGCCGCCAAGATCGTGAAGGTGCAGCAACTGGCTCTGAAGAACGGTGCCCCCGTCATCGCGCTGAACGACTCGGGCGGTGCACGCATCCAGGAGGGAGTCAGCAGCCTGGAAGGTTATGCTTCCATCTTCTACCAGAATACGATTGCTTCGGGAGTCATTCCGCAGATTTCGGCCATCCTGGGGCCGTGTGCGGGCGGTGCGTGCTACTCACCGGCGTTGACCGATTTCATCTTCATGGTGAAAGAGCAGAGCCACATGTTCATCACGGGACCCGACGTGGTGAAGACCGTCACCAACGAGGTGGTGGACAAGGAAGAACTGGGAGGAGCCTATACGCACAGCAGCAAGAGCGGTGTCACCCACTTCTTGTGCAACACCGAGGAGGAAACCCTGATGACCATCCGCGAGTTGCTCAGCTTCCTCCCTTCCAACAATATGGAGGATGCCCCTTTCACACCTTGCACGGACGATGTGCACCGTCGGGTGGAATCGTTGCAGACCGTTATTCCCGAAGACCCCAATATGCCGTATGACATCAAGGACATCATTGAGCCTGTGCTGGACAATCAATACTTTTTTGAGGTCATGCCCCATTTTGCCAGGAATGTGGTCATCGGCTTCGGACGGTTGAACGGACGTTCGGTGGGCATCGTGGCCAACCAGCCTGCTTACCTGGCCGGTGTACTCGACATAGATGCCAGCGACAAGGCGGCACGTTTCATCCGCTTCTGCGATTGCTTCAACCTGCCCATCATTACGTTTGAAGATGTGCCCGGCTTCTTGCCCGGTACGGTGCAGGAACACAATGGCATCATCCGCCACGGTGCCAAGATTGTGTATGCATACGCCGAGGCCACGGTGCCCAAAATCACGCTGATTACGCGCAAGGCTTACGGCGGTGCGTACATCGTGATGTCCAGCAAGCCCACGGGCGCCGATGTCAACCTGGCCTATCCGCAGGCAGAGATAGCCGTGATGGGTGCAGAAGGTGCCGTCAACATCCTCTACCGCAAGGCTTCGGCCGAAGAAAAGCAGGCCATTGTGAAGGAGTACGAAGACAAGTTCTCCAATCCTTACCGTGCGGCAGAACGTGGCTTCGTCGATGAAATCATCCTGCCGCGCGATACCCGTTATAAATTGGTGCAGGCTTTGGAGATGGCGCACAACAAGAACCAGAGCAATCCCCCCAAGAAGCACGGAAACATGCCGCTCTGATTCCCTTTGGGGATGGGCGGCAGGCTCAGAGACCGGTTGTTGACAGGAAGGCTTCTGCCGCAGCCAGTGTCTCGGGCCTTCCGATGTCAAACCAATGGATGCCTGTAGGCAGGTACCCTTGAATCCGCACTTCCCGGCAGACAGACAAATAGAAAGGAATGATGGGGAAAGCTCCTTGTCGCCCGGCTTTCTCCATCAGCGGGAAAAGGGTGGGCGAGAGGACGTGTATGCCGCCAAAGGCATACTCGTGCATCTTATCCAAGGGGAGGTGTCCTTCCGGTTTGACCTCTCCGGTGGATTTGTTGCGCCAGCCGTGCAGGCGGAGGTTGTCGTCCAGCAGGAGGTAGCGCGATGTCTTGCGTTGCTCCACGAGCAGGGTGGCGGCGGCTCCGCTTTTCACGTGGCTTTGATAGAATGCCTTTATGTCGAGGTCCGACAGGACATCTGCGTTGTGTACCAGGAAAGGCTCGTTCCCGTCCAGGAAAGGACGGGCTTTCTGTATTCCCCCTCCGGTGTCCAGCAGGCCGTTGCGTTCGTCGCTGATGTGGATGGTGATGCCGAAGTCGCCGTTGGCATGGAGATAGTCGATGATTTGTTGTCCCAGGTGGTGTATGTTGACCGTGATGTCGTCAAAACCGGCGGCTTTCAGTTTCAGTATCACCCATTTCAGCATCGGTTGTCCCGCCACGGGCACCAGGGCTTTGGGTGTATGTTCGGTCAGCGGGCGGAGGCGGGTGCCCAGCCCGGCCGCGAAGACCAAGGCTTTCATGGTTTGCCTCCTTCCAATGTTTGTGCAATGCCCTGTTCGCGGTGCGACAGTTCCACCCGGATGCCGAACTCCCGGCAGAGATGTTCGGCCATGTGCTGTGCCGCGTACACCGAACGGTGTTGCCCGCCCGTACAGCCGAAGCAGACGGAGAGGTGGGTGAATCCTCTCTTCAGGTAGCGGCGGACAGCAGCATCGACCAGGGCGTATGCATGTTGCAGGAATGCAGTGATTTCCCCGTCTTCTTCCAGAAAGCGGACAACGGGTTCGTCCCGTCCGGTGAGCGCTTTGTAGCGTTCGTACCGTCCCGGGTTGTGGATGGCGCGGCAGTCGAACACGAATCCTCCCCCGTGCCCCGATCGGTCTTCGGGGATGCCGCGCGGATAGGCAAAGCTGGTGACGCTTACGGTCAGCGTGTGGGACGGCTCTTTGTCGGCGGCAGGTCGGGAACGGGAAATCAGTCTGCCCAGCACTTCGCTCAAGTAAGGATAGTCGGGGTAGGGCGTTTGCAGCAGTTGCTCCAGGTTGGCAAGGGCGAAAGGGATGCTTTGCAGGAAGTGGGCTTTGCGCTCGTAGTACCCCCGGAAGCCGTAGGCACCCAGCACCTGGAGGGTGCGGAACAGCACGAAATGCCGCAGGCGTTGCCGGAAGGCTGTTTCGTCCACGCGACGGTAGGCACGCAATGCTTCCACGTAGGTGGCGAGCAACTCCTCGCGCAGGGCGGCGGGAAAGTTGGCTTTGGCTTGCCACAGGAAGGAGGCCACGTCGTAGCAGACCGGCCCGCGCCTTCCGCCCTGGAAATCGATGAACCAGGGTTGTCCGTCCTTGATCATGACGTTGCGGCTTTGGAAGTCGCGGTGCATGAAGGCGGTCTCTTCTTCGTCCGACAGCACTTGCTTCATCCGCTCGAAGTCGTCCTCCAGACGGTCTTCGCGGAAGTCGATGCCGGCGACCTTCAGAAAGCAGTATTTGAAGTAGTTCAAATCCCACGCAATGCTCCGTGCGTCGAGTGCGGCTTGCGGGTAGCAGCGTGAGAAGTCCAGCCCTTTGGCACCGTCCATTTGCAACTTGGGCAATAGGCGGATGGTGTCGTGCAACAGGGTTTTCTCCTCTTCGCCGAAGTCGCCGCCCGCCCGTCCGTGGGCGATGGCATCGAAGAGCGAAACGTCTCCCAGGTCTTCCTGCAGGTAGAAGCGTCCGTCCGCCGAGCAGGCCACGACTTGCGGCACGGGCAGGCCTTGTCGGCGGAAGTGTCCGGCCAGGTAGCAGAACGCGCGGTTCTCGTCGATGGATTCGCCCGCCACACCGATCAGAGTAGGCTGTCCCGCCAGCCGGAAGTAGCGGCGGTTCGAGCCGGAGCCGGTTGTCAGGGGGTCGATGGCGGCCGGTGCGTGTCCGGCACAGGACGTGTAGAGTTGGCAGAGTACGTTGTCTTCCATCGGGGGATGCTTTGGGGACTTTACGCCAGTCCGCCAGTTTGTGCCTGTTTGCCGCTTGTTGCAGGCGGATTCTTGTACCGTTCCGGCAATGCGCTTTCCACGGCGGCATACGTTCCCTCCATGAGGGCTTTGACGTTTTCCGGCCCTTTGCCCTGGGGCGGGATGGGGTCGTGGATGGTGAGCGTCATGGCGTGGCGGCGAATCCACTTGCTGTCGCGCGGCAGGATTTCAAACGAACCGGCGATGGTGACGGGCACGACGGGCAGCTGCAGGTCGTCGGCCAGTTGGAAGGCACCGCGTTTGAAGGTGCCCAGTTTCCCCGTGAGCGAGCGGGAGCCTTCGGGGAAGACCACCAGCGACACACCGTCCTTCAGCGATGCCTCGGCTTGCCGGATGGTGGAAATCATCTTCCGGGGATTGGCGCGGTCCACGAAGATGTGGCCGGCGCTCTCGCAGGCTTTCCCCACGAAAGGGATTTTCCGCAGGCTCTTTTTCATCATCCACTTGAAGTTGCGCCCCAGGAAGCCGTAAATCAGGAAGATGTCGAAAGCCCCCTGGTGGTTGGGCGCGAACACGTAGGAGGTGTGTTTGTGCAGTTTCTCCCGGCCTTCCACCCTGACGGGAATCAGCAGGATGTAGCACGTGAGTTGCGACCAGACTTTGCCGGGGTAGTACCCCCACGTGTGGGCACCGCCAATCAGCGACCCGATGATGGTGGTCAGTGCCGTGAGCAATGTCAGCACCAGCAGGACGGGCAGTGCGAAGCAGATTTGGTAGATTCTGTAAAGTACTTTCATGCGGGACGTATTTTTGGTTGCAAAAGTACATATAATCTGCGAGAACCGTGAAAGCCAAGGGCAAAAAATGCCTTGCCCTGCCTCTGCGGACAGTCCTGCGACAGCAGCCGGCACGGTGTGTACCGAATCCTGCGTGTAATGCGTTTCCGGGATGCCGCACGGCTCGTGCTCCGTGCCTGTAATCTGGAAATGGATTGCCTGTGTGGAGCGTGCTCCGTGCCTGTAATCCGGAAATGGATTGCCTGTGTGGAACACGAGCCGTGCGGCATCCCGGAAACGCAATTAAGATATGCCCGAATGAAAGAGCCGTGGCCTCTACTTTCTCATTCGCCGGGCGTGAGAAATCATTTTTTTATCTAACTTTGCAGAACGATTACTGTAGGATTGCGATTTCTTATGAAAAATATCTTAGTCATTGGAGCTACCGGGCAAATAGGTTCGGAACTCACGCTGGAATTACGTCGGAGGTATGGCGACGACCATGTGGTGGCAGGCTATATTCCCAGTGCCATGCCGCAGGGAGAGCTGAAGGCGTCGGGGCCTTCCGCCATTGCCGATGTGACCGACCGGCAGTCCATCGAAGTGGTGGCGCGTCAGTTCAAGATAGACACGATTTACAACCTGGCAGCCCTGTTGTCGGTGGTGGCCGAAAGCCGTCCGGCGATGGCGTGGAAAATCGGGATAGACGGACTTTGGAATGTGCTGGAGGTGGCACGCGAGTACGGATGCGCCGTGTTCACGCCCAGTTCGATAGGTGCTTTCGGCGAGTCTACCCCGCATGTGAAGACACCGCAAGACACGATTCAGCGTCCGCGCACCATGTACGGGGTGACGAAAGTGACGACAGAACTGCTGAGCGACTACTATTATAATAAGTATGGTGTAGACACCCGTTCGGTGCGTTTCCCCGGCATCATTTCGAACGTGACCCCTCCGGGGGGCGGGACAACGGACTATGCCGTAGACATCTTCTATTCGGCAGTCAGGGGCGAGAAGTTTGTCTGCCCGCTCAGGCCGGACACCTTCATGGACATGATGTACATGCCCGATGCACTGCATGCGGCCATCTCGCTGATGGAAGCCGACCCCTCGCGTCTGCAACACCGCAATGCGTTCAACATCACCTCCATGAGCATCTCTCCGGAAATTCTCTGCGCAGCCATCCGGAAACACGTGCCGGGCTTTGAGATGGACTACCGGGTCGATCCTCTGAAACAGTCCATTGCCGACAGTTGGCCGGACTCGTTGGACGACACTTGTGCCCGCGAAGAGTGGGGATGGAAGCCCCGTTACGATTTGGAAGCGATGACGGCGGACATGCTTGCAAAGCTGGGCGAAAGACTAATCAGGTGACAAGCCAATGAGACGGTTAGTATGTGGAACCCTGCTGGTAGCCTTGTGCGTTTCCTGCGGAAACAGGAAAGTCCGGGAACCTTTCGCCGCCATCACGGAGATGGTCGACACGGTGGTGCAAGAGGAGATAGAAGACACTTTGGCGGTGGAACAGCCGGAAGAAGTGCCGTACCGTACAGAAGCCGACGAACTGTTTGACGACTTCATCTTCAATTATGCTTCCGATGATGTCCTGCAGAGGCAGCGGACGAAATTCCCGTTGCCATTCTACAACGAAGATACGCCACTGAAGATAGAGGAGAAAGACTGGGAGCACGATTACCTGTTTTCCCGGCAAAACCATTACACCCTGCTCTTCGACGAGGAAGAGGAAATGGACCTGGTGGGCGATACGGCGTTGACTTCCGTCCAGGTGGAGTGGATCTTCCTGAAGGAGCATAAGGTGAAGAAGTATTATTTTGAACGTATTGGAGGAATGTGGATGCTGGAGGCCATCAACCTGCGCCCAGTGGCCGGGGGTGAGAACGAGAGCTTTGTGGACTTCTACGTGCGCTTTGTGTCCGACAGCCTGTACCAGCGCCGGCATGTACGCGCTCCGCTGCACTTCACGACCATAGACCCGGATGACGAGTTTGCCATCCTGGAGACGACGCTTGACATTGACCAATGGTTTGCCTTCCGTCCTGCCCTGCCTGCGGACAGCTTGTCGAACATCAATTACGGGCAGCGAAACGAAGACCTGTCTGACACGAAGATACTGAAGGTGAACGGCATCGGGAACGGCTATGTCAACCTTTTCTATTTCAGGAAGCGAAAGGGCGAGTGGGAGTTGTACCGGTATGAAGATACAAGTATTTAAGAACAGTTTATTCAATGCGTATGGTGAGAAAACAGATACCCAACACCTTTGGCCTGGCCGTCTGGACTGAAAACTGGTTGGAATATCACTCGGTGGAGGAGTTGGAAAGTTTCATTGCACAGGGGCGTGTCGGAATGCCCTGCCTGCATGTGGGAAGGGGAAGCAACCTGCTGTTCCTGCGCGATTACGAAGGGACAGTCTTGCACTCCTGCATCCGGACGGTCGAAGTGACGGCCGAGGACGAAAGGCACGTGGAGGTGCGTGTGGGGGCCGGGATGGTGTGGGACGACTTCGTGGCTCTCTGTGTCGGCAAAGGATGGTATGGAACCGAAAATCTTTCGGGCATCCCCGGCGAAGTAGGGGCGGCTGCTGTGCAGAACATCGGTGCATACGGGGTGGAAGTAAAGGACCTGATTTGTTCCGTGGAAACCATCGATGTGCAGGGAGAGAAACGGATCTATCCCCGGCAGGCGTGCCATTATGCCTATCGTGACAGCCTGTTCAAGCAGCCTGCCATGAAGACGACCTTTGTGACGCATGTCCGTTTCCGTCTGGGCAAGCAGGCACACTATACGTTGGACTATGATGCGCTGTACCGGGAACTGCAGGGGGAAAGAAGCCCGGAGGCGGTTCGCCGGGCCGTTTTGTCCATCCGCTCCGGCAAGCTGCCCGACCCTGCGGTGTTGGGAAATGCAGGAAGTTTCTTTAAGAATCCGGTTGTTTCCCGTGAACAGTTCGAAGCGTTGGCACAGGCGTGGCCCGGTATGCCTCATTATCCGGCAGAGAACGGATGCGTGAAGTTGTCGGCCGGTTGGCTCATCGAGCAATGCGGCTGGAAAGGCCGTACCCGGGGAGCGGCGGGCGTGTACGACAAGCAGGCTCTGGTGCTGGTGAATACCGGGGGAGCGACCGGACAGGACATTCTGGAACTGTCGCAAACCATACAGGCAGCCGTGTATGGACAGTTCGGGGTGAGGCTGGTGCCGGAAGTGAACTTTATCGGTTGATTCTAAACACAAATCGTTTCTTCAGAAGACATGAAAATAAGGATATTAGGAAGCGGGACCTCTACGGGGGTGCCCGAGGTCGGTTGCCGGTGTGACGTCTGCACTTCGGGCGACACACGTGACAACCGTTTGCGTACTTCTGCATGGGTGGAAGAAGAGGAAACCTCGATATTGATAGACTGCGGGCCCGATTTCCGCGAACAGATGTTGCGCATGGCAGCGTTCAAGAAGATAGACGGCGTACTGATAACCCATGAGCACTACGACCATGTGGGAGGACTGGACGACTTGCGTCCTTATTGCCGTTTTGGCGAAATCCCGGTTTATGCCGATGCATATACTTCCATCCACTTGCAGGGAAGAATGCCCTATTGCTTCGGCGAGCGTAAATATCCGGGCATTCCTAAGATTAGTTTGCAGGAGGTGAAGGCGGGCGTTCCTTTCCCGGTAGGTCGGCTTGAAGTGTTGCCCATTGCCGTCATGCATGGCAAGTTGCCCATCCTGGGCTATCGCATCGGGGGCAGGTTGGGCTATGTCACCGACATGTCTTCCATGCCCGAAACCTCTTACCGGCAACTGGAGGGACTGGATGTGCTGGTGATGAATGCTCTTCGTCCGCAGGTGCATCCCACCCATCAGAACATTTCGGAAGCCATACAGGCAGCCGGTCGTTTGGGGGCAGGACAGACCTACTTCATCCACATGAGTCACCATGCCGGGCTGCATGCGGACCTCGACAAACAGTTGCCTCCCAACATGCATTTCGCTTACGACGGGTTGGAAATCGAGTTCTGAGGACTTCCTGCGAGAAGGGCGAATAAGCTGTTTTTTATGCTAAATAACATAAAATTCAGCCCTAAGAAAGTAAGAAAAAAACTTGTTTATTTGGATTGTACTTTGATAAATGCGTACCTTTGCAGCCGATTTCAAGACGAAAGACTTCTTAATCAGGTGTTTCTTCTGAGAAGGAAGTTTTGAGAAGACAATGTTCCGGGGAGAAATCACTACACAACGTAGTCCCGGATAGTATTAACCAAAACCGAATTACATGAGACATGTAAAATGGATTTTTGTTGTATTATTGATTAGTTCCTTGACATCCTTTATCGGAAAGGACAAACCGGTCAAAGGTTTGAATGTAGGCGACGTTGCCCCGGATTTCTGCGTCCGTTCAATGCAGGAAGAACAGCCGGTCTGCGAGCTTTCCGATTTGCGGGGCAAGTATGTGTTGCTTAGTTTCTGGGCCAGTTACGACGCGCAGTCCCGGATGCAAAACGCAAGTTTGAGCAATGTGCTTCGTTCGGCCGGTGCAGACGCTAACGTGGAAATGGTTTCCGTTTCGTTTGATGAGTATCCTTCCATTTTTAAGGAAACCATTCGTAAAGACCGGATAGCAACTCCCGTGTGTTTCGTGGAGACGGCCGGACAATCTTCCGATTTGTTTAAGGAATATCGGTTAAATCGTGGGTTTACAAACTATTTATTAGATGCTGAGGGCGTGATTATAGCCAAGGACATCTCTGCCAATGAGCTTTCGGCTTACCTGCAAGAAAAAGCGTAGTCATTCATTTGCTGCGTTGATGAAAAAAGAGAGAACTTGTTGATGTAAGGCGATTGCGTATGTGAAAAAGCAATAAAAAGGAAAAGACAATACAACAAAAAAAGAAGAGAGCGGTAGGACTTATGCCCCTACCGCTCTCTTTCATTTGATTTCGATTTCTTCTTTCATGTCAATCTCTTCGCCGTGGGAAT
>CAYPUJ010000016.1:0-3777 GCA_964413805.1 uncultured Bacteroides sp.
TGACATTACTGAGTCATGAGCAGTGACATTACTGAGTCATGAACGGTGCTTCCGGAACCGGTCGCAAGACGGAACACACAACTGTTTGAACCATACAATGTCTATTAATATTTAATTGAACTATGAACCTATTCTTAGAACTGCGCCGCCACGGCAAGCTGGCCGGGAAACGGCACCCCATGTACGAGAAAAGCCGCTTCGCACGCTTCTGGATGTACCTCATGGCCGTCTTCTGGATGGGCTACCTCATCTTCATCGGCACGATGTTCGCTTTTGCCTTCGACGGCGGAGCGGTAGAACCTTACCACGTCCTGAATGCCGGGCTGGTCTTCATCCTGACCGTGGACTTCCTGCTTCGCCTCCCTTTCCAACAGACACCCACGCAGGAGGTGAAGCCCTACCTGTTACTGCCCGTGCGCCGCAACAGGCTCATCGACTTCATGCTGATCCGTTCGGGCATGAACGGCTTCAACTTCATCTGGCTGTTCCTGTTCGTGCCCTTCGCCCTCATCACTGTCACCAGGTTCTACGGGCTGTGGGGCGTGCTGACCTACTGCCTCGGCATCTGGCTGCTGGTGCTGGCCAACAACTACTGGTACCTGCTGTGCCGCACGTTGCTGGGCGAACGCATCTGGTGGGTGCTGCTGCCCGTCGCGGTCTACGGCGGAATTGCCGCCGCCATACTCATCCCCGACGACAGCCCGGTGTTCGACTGGTCGGTGTCGCTGGGCGATGCCTACATCACGGGCAACCCCGTCGCCTTCCTGGCCACGGTGGCCGTGGTGGCACTGTTGTGGCTGGCAGACAGCCGGGTCATCCGCCGGTTCATCTACAACGAACTGAACAAGGTGGAGGACACGACCGTCAAGGTCAAAACGCTGTCCGAATACAGGTTCCTGGACCGCTACGGGCTGATGGGCGAATACATGCGGCTGGAACTGAAACTGCTGCTGCGCAACAAGATGTGCCGCAAGTCGCTCATCAGCACCAGCTGTGTGGTGCTGATATTCAGTCTGGTTGTGGGCTTCACCGACATCTACGGCAAGACGGGCAGCAACTTCCTCGTGCTCTACAACTACATCGTCTTCGGGCTGCTGTTCCTCGCGACGCTGATGAGCTACGAAGGCAACTACATCGACGGGCTGATGAGCCGCCGCGAATCCATCTACTCGCTGCTGCGTGCCAAGTATGCGCTCTATTCCGCCGGCCTGCTCCTGCCTTTC
This sequence comes from uncultured Bacteroides sp., assembly GCA_964413805.1. GTDB lineage: Bacteria > Bacteroidota > Bacteroidia > Bacteroidales > Bacteroidaceae > Bacteroides. The sequence continues at coordinate 1,224 of CAYPUJ010000016.1, forward strand.
GTGCTGATGATTCCGGGCGTGGTGAAGGGCAACATCGGACTGCTGCAGAGCGTGTCGTGGATGCTGTTCACGGCAGGCCCCGGCTATTGCATCCTCTTCCTGGCGTGCCCCTTCAACAGCCGCACCATCGGCCTGGACACGAAGCTGACCAACCGCCAGAACACGGGCACCGGCCTGCAGCAGATAGTGAGCTTCGCCGTCCTCGGAGTGCCGTTCGGGATGTACTACCTGTGCTGTGCCCTTTGGGATGAAACCGTGACACGGTGGATACTGGCGGTCGTCGGGCTGTGCTTCATCCTGACATCGAAGCTGTGGATACGGCAGACCTACCGCCTGTTCATGAAGCGGCGCTACAAGAACATGGAGGGCTTCAGGGACAGCCGGCAGAAGTGAGAAACCGGAAGGCGGCTTCCGTGCAACATATTTCAAACGAACCATTCAACAAATTCACCATTATGATAGAGATTGACCAATTAGAGAAAAGCTATGGCCCGAAGAAAGCCATCGACATCGAGCACTATTCCATCGCATCGGGCGACCTGCTGGGGCTGGTGGGCAACAACGGCGCAGGCAAGACCACGCTGTTCCGCCTCATCCTCGACCTGGTAAAGGCCGACGCGGGCAGCGTCACCATCCAAGGCACCGACGTGAGCAAGAGCGAGGAATGGAAGGACATCACCGGTGCCTACATCGACGACGGCTTCCTCATCGACTACCTCACGCCCGAAGAGTATTTCTACTTCATCGGCCGCATGTACGGGCTGGCCAAGAAAGAGGTGGACGAACGCCTGAAGCCCTTCGAACGCTTCATGAACGGTGAAGTGATGGGGCAGAAGAAGTTCATCCGCAACTACTCCATGGGAAACAAGCAGAAAATCGGCATCATCAGTGCCATGCTGCACCACCCGCAACTGCTCATCCTGGACGAACCGTTCAACTTCCTCGACCCTTCGTCGCAGGCCATCATCAAACACCTGCTGAAGGCATACAACGAGGAGCACGGTGCCACGGTCATCATCTCCAGCCACAACCTGAACCACACGGTGGACATCTGCCCGCGCATCGCCCTGCTGGAGCACGGCATCATCCTGCAAGACCTGAGAAACGAGAACAACTCTGCCGAACGGGAACTGGAAGCCTACTTCAACCTCAAGGCCGAAGACCCGGCACCTGCGGAAGAAGCGGCCGCCCCGCAACCGGACGACTCCGCGACAGCGGAAGAGAAGCCATGAAACGCCTGCTCCCCCTCTTCGCCCTGCTCTGCATCCTGACGGGATGCCGCACGGCCGCGCCAAGTCTGGACTACCGCGCTCTGGTGCGGGCAGCCGACCGCCTGGGCGTGGACATCGGGCCGAAAGACAACCACGCCCTCTACCTGGAGGCTGCGGAGTGGATGGGGGTGCCCTACCGCGCGGGCGGAAACAGCAAGCGCGGTACGGACTGTTCGGGCTTCACGCAACACATCTACCGCACAGTCTACGGCACCGAGCTTCCCCGCAGCACAGCCGAACAGATAAAGCTGGGGCGAAGGGTGCGCCGGCACAAGTTGCGCGAAGGCGACCTGGTGTTCTTCCACGGTTCGAAGCGGCGCAACGTTTCCCACGTGGGCATCTACCTGAAAGACGGCAAGTTCGTGCACGCCTCCAGCAGCCGTGGCATTACGGTCAGCCGGCTGAAGGAAGAGTACTGGAACAGACACTGGATGCGGGGGAAGAGAATCGACTGACTGAAAGCCGGAAGGACTTGTGCAGAAATGGGAGGGGAAGGCGCGGTGTCGCGCCTTCCCCTCCCATTGTCTGTTCCTCCCCCTTTATGGAGAGAGTGTATGAATAAAAACAGTCTTTACTTACGGATGAGGTACCGGATGACCAGATATCCGCCCACTACCTGCAACAGCATACCCGGTATGCCGATGCGGAGATCCTGCAACGCCGTGTGCAAGCTGCCGCATATAGCCCACTCGCCCAGCGTGCCCACCAGCTGATAGGCCAGCACCACTGCGGCCAGCAAGGGAACGGACACCTTCCGGAAGCGTTGCGCCACATAGCCCGCAGCACCGGCCAGCAGGATGGACTTCAGCAATATGGCGGGCAATACGGCCACAGCCGGCATACCAAACAGCCAGGCGTTGACCAGCGGGGATGCAACAGCCGTCAGCAGACCCGCCTTCCAGCCATACTTATAAGCACCTGTCAGCGTGAAGAAGTAGATAGGCAGCCACACCACGCCTCCCTGCGGGACAAAGTGGAAAAGCTGGGGCAGGAGGACATTGCCCACAACAAACAGGGATGCCGCCAGGTAGGTCTTGCCGCTGTCATAAGACAAAGAATAGAGTTTTACAGATGTCGTTTGCATGATGTTTCAGTGTTTAGTCTTGGTTGATTAAATGCTCTTGATTTCAAATACACTATGGAAACGGTGACAAAGGTAGGGCATAGCCCCGGAAACAGGATAACCATATTACAGATAATCGTACCCGTTTTACAGATTCCTCCCATCTGTATGGGGCGTATTCCATGCCTGTATGGAGCGTGTTCCGTACAGGTGTGGAAGA
>CAYPUJ010000016.1:3877-13695 GCA_964413805.1 uncultured Bacteroides sp.
TGTATGGGGCGTATTCCATGCCTGTATGGAGCGTGTTCCGTACAGGTGTGGAAGAAACGGGGTATTGCAACCCTGTCTTTCTTCTTATTTATCGTTAAAGCAGCGTCAAAGAAAAGCAATCTTATGGAAAATTCACCATCGGGCTTAACAGTTCTCAACTATTATCCTTAAATTTGCGTTCCGATTGAATCATATACATCATTAATAACGGTTACTTAAACTATGCCAAAGATTACCAAAGAAGCAGCCTTGCTCTACCACTCGCAAGGCAAACCGGGAAAGATAGAAGTAGTTCCCACCAAACCCTACAGTACGCAAACAGATCTCTCGCTGGCCTATTCGCCCGGCGTGGCAGAGCCTTGCCTGGAAATACAGAAGAACCCCATCGATGCCTACAAGTACACAGACAAAGGCAACCTTGTGGCCGTCATCTCCAACGGCACTGCCGTCCTGGGTCTGGGCGACATCGGCGCACTGGCCGGCAAGCCTGTGATGGAAGGCAAGGGACTGCTGTTCAAGATATATGCCGGCATCGACGTGTTCGACATCGAGGTGAACGAGAAAGACCCCGACAAGTTCGTGGAAGCCGTGAAGGCCATCGCCCCCACCTTCGGAGGCATCAACCTGGAAGACATCAAGGCTCCCGAATGCTTTGAAATCGAACGCCGCCTGAAAGAAGAACTGGACATCCCCGTGATGCATGACGACCAGCACGGCACGGCCATCATCTCCAGTGCGGGCCTGCTGAACGCCCTGGAGGTGGCCGGCAAGAAGATAGAAGACGTGAAAATCGTGGTGAACGGTGCCGGTGCGTCGGCCATTTCGTGCACCAAACTCTACCTTTCGCTGGGGGCACGCCTGGAGAACGTGCTGATGCTGGACAGCAAGGGCGTCATCACCAAGGCACGTACCGACCTGAACGAGCAGAAGCGTTTCTTTGCCACCGACCGCACCGATGCCCACACGCTGGAAGAAGCCGTCCGTGGTGCCGACGTGTTCCTGGGCCTCTCCAAAGGCAATGTGCTGACACAGGACATGGTGCGCAGCATGGCACCCTCGCCCATCGTGTTCGCCCTTGCCAACCCCACTCCTGAGATTTCCTACGAAGATGCCACGGCTGCCCGTCCCGACGTGCTGATGGCCACCGGACGTTCGGACTACCCGAACCAGATAAACAATGTCATCGGTTTCCCCTACATCTTCCGGGGAGCACTCGACACCCACGCCAATGCCATCAACGAAGAAATGAAAATCGCCGCCGTGCGTGCCATTGCCCAGCTGGCCAAGCAACCCGTGCCCGACGTGGTGAACGCCGCCTATCACGTGAACAACCTGACGTTCGGTCCGGACTATTTCATCCCGAAACCGGTCGACCCGCGCCTCATCACCGAAGTGTCGTGCGCCGTGGCCAAGGCTGCCATGGAAAGCGGCGTGGCCCGCACCTCCATTGACAACTGGGATGCCTACCGCCTGCGCCTGCGCGAACTGATGGGCTACGAGAGCAAACTTACCGCCCAACTGTATGACATCGCCCGCAGCAACCCGCAACGGGTGGTGTTCGCCGAAGGCATCCACCCCAACATGCTGAAGGCAGCCGTACAGGCCAAGGCCGAAGGCATCTGCCTCCCCATCCTGCTCGGCAACGACGAAATCATCGCCAAAATGGCCAAGCAACTCAACCTCAGCCTGGAAGGCATCGAAGTGGTCAATCTGCGCCACCCCGACGAACAGGCACGCCGCGAACGCTACGCCCGCATCCTCTCAGAAAAACATGCCCGCGAAGGTGTCACCTACGAAGAGGCCAACGACAAGATGTTCGAACGCAACTACTTCGGCATGATGATGGTAGAGACGGGCGACGCCGATGCCTTCATCACCGGCCTCTACACCAAGTATAGCAACACCATCAAGGTGGCCAAGGAAATCATCGGCATACAACCGGGCTACAAGCACTTTGCCACCATGCACATCCTCAACTCGAAAAAGGGGACTTTCTTCCTGGCCGACACCCTCATCAACCGGCATCCCGACACGGAAACCCTGATAGACATAGCCAGACTGACCGAACAGACCGTGCGCTTCTTCAACCACACACCGGTGATGGCCATGCTGAGCTACAGCAACTTCGGTACCGACACCAGTGGAAGTCCCGTCAGTGTGCACCAGGCCGTGGACTATATGCAACGCGAATATCCCGACCTGGCCATCGACGGCGAGATGCAGGTAAACTTCGCCCTCAACCGCGACCTGCGCGACCGGAAGTACCCCTTCACCCGCCTGATGGGCAAGGACGTGAACACCCTGGTGTTCCCCACACTGAGTGCCGCCAACGCCGCTTCGAAACTGTTGCAGGCCATGAACTCCGACATGGAAATGATTGGCCCGATACAGATGGGGCTGAACAAGCCGATTCACTTCACCGACTTCGAAAGCTCTGTGCGCGACATTGTAAACCTGACCGCCGTGGCTGCCATCGATGCCATTGTGGCCAAAAAGAAAGCCGACATAAAGTAAAAAGGCCTCATGAAACGCAAGCTTTCGCTTACGCAAATAGTATGCATAGTGCTGCTTTGGGCAGCACTATGCTATATTATATTGAGGTATAGCGAACGGATAGACGGGCCGGTCATCCTGTCGTTGCTGATGTCGGCTGCGTTTGTGTTCATCCCGGTGGTGAAATCCTTGCAGAAAAGACAATAACGGAAGACACCGGCTTCGCATCCCGCGACATCACAAAAATACCCGGCAAACATGAACCTCTACACCCCGGTCACTCTTCCCGACAACCTGCCTCGCCTCAACCACCGGCAACAACTCTGGCTGCTGGGTTCCTGCTTCGCCACCCGGATGGGACAGCGGCTGGCAGATGCCAAGTTCCGCTGCGATGTCCATCCGCACGGCGTGCTCTACAATCCGCTTTCCATCGCGACTTCCCTGCGAGACATCATGGAGGGGAAAATCTACACGGCTGACGACCTTTTCCTGCACAACGGGCTTTGGCACAGTCCTTTCCACCACGGCGACTTCTCCTCACCCACCCCCGACGAGACCCTGATGCGCATCAACAGCCGCCTGACCCGGGCACGGCGCGAACTGCGGGAACTGGACGTGCTGCTGCTGACGTTCGGTTCTTCCTATATATATAAGGAGAAAAACAACGGGTACATCGTGGGAAACTGCCACAAACTGCCCGAACGCTGCTTCGAACGGCGGCGGCTGTCGGTGGACGAGGTGGTGGACACCTACACTGACCTGCTGAACCGCCTGCTGGCGTTACGCCCTGCATTGCAAGTGGTGATGACCGTCAGCCCCATCCGCCACATCCGTGACGGACTGCACGCCAACCAGTTGGGCAAGGCCATACTCCTACTGGCCATTGACGCATTGCAGGAACGCTTTCCGGGGCACGTGTCCTACTTCCCCGCTTACGAACTGGTGCTGGACGAGCTGCGCGACTACCGTTTCTATGCCGACGACCTGGTGCATCCATCGGAACTGGCCGTGCAATACGTGTGGGAACGCCTGACGGAAGCCTGTTTCTCGCCGGAGACACGCCACATTGTCGAAGAATGCCGCCGCATCGGCGAGATGCTCGGCCACAAGCCGCTGCGTCCGGACTCGGAAGAATACAAACGTTTTTTAAAACAGACAGCGTCAAGAATAGACCAAGTGAACGGAAAATACCCGTACTTAGACTTCCAAAACGAAAGAGAACTATGTCATACACGATTGAACGTATCACCGGAATGATAAACGCAAGGCGCATAGGAAATGCGCCTGCCACCATCGACTGGCTGCTGACCGACAGCCGTTCGTTATGTTTCCCGGAAGAGACCCTTTTCTTTGCCCTGCCCACCAGGCGCAACGACGGGGCGAACTATGTGGCCGAACTTTACAGCCGTGGAGTGCGCAACTTCGTGCTGGCCGAGGAGTCTTACCGGCAACAGGAAAACGAAGGCAACGTCCCCGCCCCCGATGCCAACTATCTTGTGGTAGCCCACCCTCTGAAAGCACTGCAGAAGTTGGCCGAACTGCACAGGGCACAATTCCAGATACCCGTCATCGGCGTGACAGGCAGCAACGGAAAGACGGTGGTGAAGGAGTGGCTGCACCAGCTGCTCAGCCCCGACCGGACGGTGGTGCGCTCGCCACGCAGCTACAACTCACAAATCGGCGTGCCACTCTCCGTCTGGCAGATGAACAGGATGGCAGGAGTGGCCATCTTCGAGGCAGGCATATCCGAGCCGGGTGAAATGCGTGCGTTGGAAAACATCATCAAGCCCACCATCGGCATCCTGACCAACATCGGCGGGGCGCACCAGGAAAACTTCCCCTCCCTGCAAGACAAATGCATGGAGAAGCTGACGCTGTTCAAGGACTGCGACGTCATCATCTACAACGGCGACGACGAGTTCATCTGCAGTTGCGTCACCAAGTCGCTCCTGCCTGCCCGCGAAATAGCCTGGAGCCGCAAGGATGCCGACCGCCCTCTCTACATCAGCAAAATAGAGAAGAAAGAAGACTGTACGGTCATCGCCTACCGCTACCTCGACATGAACAACACCTACACCCTGCCTTTCATCGACGACGCTTCCATCGAAAACTCGCTGAACTGCCTGGCCGCCTGCCTCTACCTGATGACACCGCCCCACAAGATCAGCGAACGGATGGCCCGGCTGGAACCCGTGGCCATGCGTCTGGAGGTGAAAGAGGGGAAGAACGGCTGCCTGCTCATCAACGACAGCTACAACAGCGACCTGGCTTCGCTGGACATCGCGCTCGACTTCCTTTACCGCCGTTCGGAAGGGAAGGGAATGAAGCGGACGCTCATCCTCTCGGACATCCTGGAGACGGGGCAAAGCACCTCGGCACTCTACCGGCAGGTGGGGCAGCTGGTCAACTCGCGCAACATCGACCGCATCATCGGCGTAGGGAGCGAAATTGCAGTCTGGACAGGACAGTTCCGCATGGAAAAGGCTTTCTACCCGGACACCGCCTCCCTGATGAAAGCCATCGGACGGAAGGAACTGACGCTGGAAAACGAAATCATCCTCATCAAGGGAGCACGCAAATTCGGTTTCGACATACTGACGGAACTGCTGGAAAAGAAGGTGCACGAAACCATCCTGGAAGTCAATCTCAACGCCATGATAGCCAACCTCAACCACTTCCGCAGCTTCCTCAGGCCGGAAACGAAGGTGGTGTGCATGGTGAAGGCATCCGCCTACGGGGCCGGCTCCTACGAAACAGCCAAAACCCTGCAGGAGCACCGCGTAGACTACCTGGCTGTGGCCGTGGCCGACGAAGGTTCGGACTTGCGCAAAGCAGGCATCACAGCCAGCATCCTCATCATGAACCCGGAAATGACGGCTTTCAAAACCATGTTCGACTACAAGCTGGAGCCCGAAGTCTACAGCTTCCACCTGCTGGACGCACTGATGAAAGAAGCGGAAAAAGAAGGCATCACCCACTTTCCCGTCCACATCAAGATAGACACCGGTATGCACCGCCTGGGCTTCGCACCCGACGAGATGCCCCGCCTCATCCAACGGCTGAAAGGGCAGGACACGCTGATTGTGCGCTCGGTATTCTCGCACCTGGTGGGAAGCGACGGGACGGAGTTCGACGACTTCACCCGCCAGCAAATCGCCCGGTTCGACGCTGCCGCCACCCAGCTGCAGGCGGCCTTCCGGCACAAGATTCTGCGCCACATCTGCAACTCGGCCGGCATCGAACGCTTCCCCGAAGCGCAATACGACATGGTGCGCCTGGGCATCGGGCTGTATGGCATCGACCCTTTCGGCAACCGGATCATCCACAACGTAAGCACCCTGAAGACCACCATCCTGCAAATACGCGACGTACCGGCCGGCGAGACCGTGGGCTACAGCCGCAAAGGACAGCTGAAGCGCCCCTCGCGCATCGCCGCCATCCCCATCGGATATGCCGACGGACTGAACCGCCACCTGGGCAACGGCCACTCCTACTGCCTGGTGAACGGACAACCCGCCCGCTACGTGGGCAACATCTGTATGGACGTGTGCATGATAGACGTGACGGACATCGACTGCAAGGAGGGCGACACGGTGGAAATCTTCGGCGACCACCTGCCCATCACGGTGCTGTCTGACGCACTCGGCACCATCCCCTACGAAGTGCTGACCGGCGTGTCGTCGCGGGTGAAGCGGGTGTACTTCCAGGATTAGTAAATATAATATACATCGCACCGACCCCCGGAACTCACCGATGGACACATACGTAAGTGTCGCATCGACACATACGTATGTGTCGATGCAGGAGATACGTATGTGTCGGGGCGAGACATACGTATGTGTCAGGTGGAGACTTACGTATGTCTGAACGGCAGTCTGACGGACACGATGAAGCCCACCGTCCGGAGTGTACAGGCAACACACCAAACCACTCAGAAGCAGACAGTTATGAAAGCCTGCCACGAACCTCCGTGAAGACGGAACCCGCAAAAGCCGGCGGACGGGACAACCGTCAGGCCGCACCCGGAACAGGCAAGGCGGCATTCGGAAAAATAATGACACGCACGACCGCCGGAGACACCCGGAACAAAACTTCCGGCCATGAATCCGGAACATTTGACCGAAATCCTGCTACCTTTGCCGCAGAAAAACCGAGAAGAAAGGACACCGACACAATGGACAAACAAGACACTTTCCCCGTCACGGGCATGAGTTGTGCCGCCTGCGCCGCCCGCGTGGACAAGACCCTGAACCGCCAACCGGGCGTATGCCGGGCGGTCGTGAACTATGCCGCAGCCACCGCCACCGTGGTGTATGACCCGGCAAAGACTTCGCCCGAACAGCTGCAACACGCTGTGAAGGAAGCGGGCTACGACCTCATCGTGACACACGACGGACACGCTGCTGCCGACGAAGCGGAGGCAGCCCACGCCCGCACGTACCGCACGCTGAAGCGGCGTACCGCCTGGGCCATCGCCCTGGCCGTGCCCATCGCCGTCATCGGCATGGGATGCATGGAGTGGGAATATGCAGGACTTGTGTCGTGGATATTGTCCACGCCCGTGGTGTTCTGGCTGGGACGGGGATTCTTCATCAACGCCTGGAAGCAACTGAAGCACGGTGCGGCCAACATGGACACACTGGTGGCCGGCAGCACGGGCGTGGCCTACCTGTTCAGCGTGTTCAACCTGTTCTTCCCGGACTTCTGGCTGGACAGGGGCATCACGCCGCATGTCTACTTCGAGTCGGCGAGCGTCATCATCGCCTTCATCCTCCTGGGCCGTCTGCTGGAAGAACGCGCCAAAGGAAACACCTCGCAGGCCATCAGGAAGCTGATGGGACTGCAACCGGAGACAGTGACGCTCATTATAAATGAAGAATTAAGAATGAAGAATGAAGAATCCGGTGTGTGTGGAGAGTGTATCTCTTCATTTTCCCCCGAAGGGGGCATTCTTCATTCTTCATTCCAAAAAGTGGTTCCCATCGACCGGATACAGCCTGGCGACATCATCCTTGTCAAACCCGGCGAACGCATTGCCGTGGACGGCACGGTGACGGAAGGCAGTTCTTACGTGGACGAAAGTATGCTGAACGGTGAGCCTGTGCCCGTAGCCAAGCAGGCCGGCGACAAGGTCTGTGCCGGAACCATCAACCAGAAAGGGAGCTTCCGCTTCCGTGCCGACCGGGTGGGGACAGACACGCTACTTGCCAGGATTATCCGCCTGGTACAGGACGCACAAGGCTCGAAGGCTCCCGTACAGAAGCTGGCCGACCGGGTGGCCGCCGTGTTTGTGCCTGTCATCATGGGCATCGCCCTGCTTTCGTTTGTCCTTTGGCTGGTACTGGACACCGGAAACGGTTTCACCCACGGGCTGCTGGCACTGGTGACGGTGCTCATCATAGCCTGTCCCTGCGCCCTGGGACTGGCCACGCCCACGGCCATCATGGTGGGCATCGGCAAGGGAGCGGAACGGGGCATCCTCATCAGGGATGCGGAAAGCCTGGAAACGGCGCGGCGGGTGGATGCCGTAGTGCTGGACAAGACGGGTACCGTGACCGAAGGACACCCCGTCGTGCAATCCATCTGCTGGGCAAGCGAAGCTGCCAGGCAACACGCCCCCGCCCTGTCGGCACTGGAGGAGCGGTCGGAACATCCGTTGGCGGAGGCCATCGTCGAATCTCTCGCCAATGAAAGATGCCCTGCCCCGGAAGCATCTCCCGACAACGGAGAATGGCACATCGGGCAATTTGAAAGCGTGACGGGGCAGGGAGTGAAAGGCCGGTGCAACGGACATACTTACCTTGCAGGCAACCGCCGCCTGGTGGACGGATGCCGCATCGCTCCCGCCCTGGAGGAGGCTGCCGCACGCTGGAAAGCCGAAGCACAGACCGTCGTGTGGTTTGCCGACGAACGGGAAATACTTGCCGTGGCAGGCATCACCGACCGCATCAAGCACACCTCGCCCGCCGCCATCAAGACCCTGCAGAACGAGGGCATCGACACCTACCTGGTGACGGGCGACAACGAGACCGCTGCCCGTGTCCTTGCCCGCCAGGCCGGCATCGCACACTATCGGGCTGGCGTGCTCCCGCAAGAAAAGGCGGCTTTCGTGAAACAGCTGCAGGCCCAGGGCAAGGTGGTGGCTATGGTGGGCGACGGCATCAACGACAGCGCGGCCCTGGCACAGGCCGACCTGAGCATCGCCATGGGCAACGGCAGCTACATTGCCATGGACGTGGCGAAGATGACCATCATCTCTGCCGACCTCTGCAAGATTCCCGAAGCCCTACGCCTCTCACGGCTGACGGTCCGCACCATCCGGCAGAACCTGTTCTGGGCATTTGTGTACAACATAATAGGTGTGCCCATTGCCGCCGGTGCACTCTACCCTGTCAACGGATTCCTGCTCAATCCCATGATAGCCGGGGCGGCCATGGCCTTCAGCAGTGTCAGCGTAGTGACAAACAGCCTGAGGCTGCGGAAGAAGAAGCTGGCTGCCAACGGGGAGACACCTGCCGGCGAACAACCAGGAAAAAACAAAGATAACCAACCCCAAAGAACAACAACGATGAAACAAGAACTGAAAGTAAGCGGCATGATGTGCAACCACTGCCGTATGCATGTAGAGAAAGCATTGAACAAGTTGGAAGGTGTCCGCGCCACCGTGACGCTCGAACCGCCCGTGGCCACAGTGGAATACACAAGCGACAGGCGGTACACCCTGGACGAACTGCAAAAACAAGTGACCGGGGAGGCGGGAGACTACACGCTGGGGTACTGACACACCCATGCATGGAAAACCGCCCGACGGGTGCCGGCTGCACACAAAGGAAACAGGAATTTTGCCTGTCCTTTGTGTGCAGTCTGCACCCAAATGCGTATCTTTGCTCCTGCATAATCCCTAAGACAAGACCGATATGAACACCACCACCGACCTGAACGCCTACCGCGCCCAACTGCTGCAAGACATCAGCAACATAGACAACCTGGAAGCACTGGAAAGCATACGCCGCGCCTACCGCCGGGCTGTCAACAAGCTGAAGAAGGAAACACCGGCACCCTACACTGTGGAGGAACTGAATGCACGCATTGACCGTTCAGAAGCAGACTATGAAGCCGGTAGATATATCAGCAACGAAGAGATGAACCGAAGAATGCAACAATATCTGGAAAATAGCCACACTCCCCCGGCTGTCTGAAGTCTGCACCCCACGGCAAGGCCAGTCCTCACAGAGACTCGCGGAATATCTCGCCCACTGTGGGATGGGGGAAGACGACCCGCTTCCAGGCCGTTGCCGTCAGCCGCTGTTCGATGGCCATGGTGG
>CAYPUJ010000016.1:13795-28050 GCA_964413805.1 uncultured Bacteroides sp.
AAGACGACCCGCTTCCAGGCCGTTGCCGTCAGCCGCTGTTCGATGGCCATGGTGGCCAGTGTGATGATTTCCGATGCCGGGTTGCCCAATACGTGTGCCCCCAGCAAGGTATCGTCGGCACCCAGAAGCAGTTTGCAAAGGCCGTCGCCCCCTTCGTTCTCGGCAACGAACCTGCCCGAATAGGTCATGGGCAGCTTCACCACCCGGTGGGGCACTCCCTGACGCAACAGCGAGGCTTCGGTCTCTCCCACTCCGGCTATCTCAGGGTTGGTGTACACCACGGCAGGAATGGCACGGTAGCTCATGGCATCGTCCTGCCCCAGGATGGAGTGCACGGCCACTTCGGCCTCGCGCACGGCAGTATGCGCCAACATCGAACAGCCGGTCAGGTCGCCGCAGGCATACACGCCGGGTACGGATGTCTGCATCTGCCCGTCCACACGGATATTGCCCCGCCCGGTACGTTCCACCGCAAGGTTCTCCAGCCCGAACCCGCCGGTCACAGGCCGCCTGCCCACACTCATCAGCAAGCGTTCCGCGAGCAGGGAGCCGGCTCCCCCGGCATTCCCGTAATTCACCTGCACGGTGGCTGTCGCTCCGTCGGCACGCTCCACGGAAACGACCCTGGTGCCCAACAGAAAGCGCACGCCGCGCCTGGCATAAACCGCGCGTAACCGGGCTGCCAGTTCTGCATCCATGCCGCCCAAGATTTCGTCCATCATTTCCACCACGGTGACCTGCACGCCCAGGCTGCTGAAGAACGAGGCGAACTCCATGCCCACGACACCTCCGCCGATGACGGCGAGCGAGGCAGGCAGTTCTTTGCACTCCAAGGCATCGCGGTGCGTCCAACAGGGCACGGAGCCGATACCGGGCAGGGAAGGAACAAAAGTTTCCGAACCGGTGCACAGCAACAGGTTGTCGCATCCGTACACTTCGCCGCCGCACTGCACACGGTGCGGATCGAGCACCGTTGCCTCACCGCCCACGACGGTCACGCCACAGGCGGACAACCTGGCCTTGATGCCCAGCACCAGCTTGCGCACCACCTTCTGCTTGCGGGCGATAATCCGGGGCAGGTCGAACGAGACTTCGGAGACACCGACCCCGTACTTCTGCGCCTGCCTTGCCTGGTCGTAGGTCTTGGCAGAATAGAGCAGGGTCTTGGTGGGGATGCACCCTTCGTTGAGGCATACGCCTCCCAGGCTCTGCTTTTCAAACAAAACGACACTCAGTCCGGCTTTCGCGGCTGTTTCGGCAGCCGTATATCCCGCCGGGCCGCCGCCGATGATGGCTATCTGGTATTTCATTGCAACATTGTTTTTTGGTTAAACATCCTTCTATACATTATTATATTAAGCAACCGGAACGAACGGGAAGGTCACCCCTCTCCTTTCCGTCTGCACTCCAACGCCCGCACAAAGGCTTCTTCGTTGTCGGGCAAAAGGGCGACACACTGTCCACGGCCGTAACGCACCAGCACATAGTGCATCAGGGCAAAGCGTCCCACACGCATGGAAGAAACCCGCTCCACGGCAACCACCGAAGCCAGTTCGATGGTCTTGCCACGGGCAAAGCGTCCGTAGTAAACACGCAGTTTTCCGTCGGAAGTAAGGGTATAGGTGGTGTGGATGAGCCGATCGACAGCGACGACCAGCAGAAGCACGAAAACGGCAGCCAGAACGATATGCCTGTGCCACAACCCGTACAGGGCAACTACCGTGGCAACCAGCAGGAACACATATTGGGCCGCAGCAATGCGGGCATGAAAGGTGCGATTCATAGGTGCATGCTTTTGGCTGCGAAGATAAGGAATTCCTGCCGTTCTTTTGCAAACGGCAGGCGATTATTGGCCGCGCAGGAGCAATTCCACTTCCTCCTTGCTCAACGTGGGAGGTTGGTCAACCGCCAGCTTGCGGCAAATGTATGCCGCCACTTTCCGTGCAGCCTTCTCGGTGGGGAAAGGACGCTGTTCCTCAATGGCAGGGATATAGGGCTGGTAGATGAGTGTGTCCTGACGCTCCAGCACGATGTAGCCGTAACCGCCTTCTACGGGCATGGTGCGGTAACGCCATTGATTCCGGATGCTACAAGAAAGGCATACCGCTGTTCCAAACAGCAGTATGCCCCATCTTGCCATAATAAACATTTGCTTTCTGTATCGCTGCATATACTATGAAGTTCTTGTTTCAGCAGCTAAGGTAGCGGGGTTCCCCCGTCCGGACAAACTCAATCGACCAAAGCGGAAGAACACTCGGCCAATACCGCGCGGGACAGACATTGCCACAACAGGACGGTCACAACACCGAGAGTTGCGTGATGTAATGCCTCACCCGCTCCCGGTAGGTTTCTCCCACCGGCAATTCCTTTCCGCCGATGACGACGGCATTGCTGCAGATGGATTCGATGTTGTCCTTCCGCAGAATGAACGACCGGTGGATGCGCAAGAAGTCGCGGGAGGGCAGCTGGCTTTCCATGTACTTCATGCTGCACAGGCTCAGGATGGGCTTGGCAAAGTTCTTGCAGTGAATCTTGATGTAGTCGCCCAGTCCCTCGATATACCGGATGTCCGTCAGGTTGATGCGTATGATGCGGCTCTCGGACTTGATGTAGATGACCTCGACTTCCTTTTTCCATTCCTGTTTGAGGCGGCTTTCCTCCAGCAGGTTGAACCAACGGGCAGCCTTGTTGACCGCCTGGAAAAAGAGGGAAAAGCTGAGATCGCCTGTCAGATAGTCCAGCGCATCCAGCCGGAAACACTCGGCCGCGTACTCACCGGTTTCGGCAAGGAAGATGACACGGGTGGGCGTTGACAGCATCTTGCAGAAATCCATTCCGCTGATTTCGCCTTTCTCCGAAGGCCTGATACCGACGAAGTAGACCTCCACTTTGGTGTCGTAATAAGCCCTTAACGCTTCAAGCGGGTCGCTGTAAATCCCCTTGAGGGTCATGAAGGGCACTTTGTCGATGTATTCCTGCAGCTTGTGTTCGGTGAATGCATCTGCTGCATACAAAATGGAACAATTTAGATTCATGTTGGCAAGTCTTTTCTTGATGTCTGATGGATTCCTTATCGTTGTATTTATATTCGCGGATTGCCTTATTTAGCGGTTCAAAAGTAGGCACCTTTCGTTTTTCAAGGAAGTAAAACCGACAAACAGGATATTATAATCGGAGAACCTGAATCTATTCCGTTTCTTCCGGAACGGCTGTCCCGATACTTTCCGCAAAACAGGAGCCTTTGTTTCCATTGACGAAGGCAGGCGCAAAAGACTGCAAACAGGCGGCATGAATTAACTTTTTTAAACTGTGCGCGGTCGAAATGCCTGCCCCGGCTTCCATGCAAAAACAATCGAAACAACAGGAATGCGGCACTGCTCCTTTCTCTTTCCGACGAATAATGCGTATCTTTGCGACTGTCTTAGAAAAATACAACACATCGCATGGTAAGAAAGTTCGATTTCCTCGTCATCGGCTCCGGGATAGCCGGTATGAGTTTTGCGTTGAAAGTGGCGCACAAGGGGACGGTAGCCCTCATCTGCAAGACAGAGTCGGAAGAGGCCAACACCTATTTCGCCCAGGGAGGCATTGCCTCGGTCACCGACCCGGCCGTGGACAACTTCGAGAAGCACATAGAAGACACAATGATTGCAGGCGACGGGATTAACGACCGGGCCGCCGTGGAGAAAGTCGTGAGAAACGCCCCCGAACAAATCAGGCAACTCATCGAATGGGGAGTCAGCTTCGACAAAAAGGAGAACGGGGAGTTTGACCTGCACAAGGAGGGCGGCCACTCGGAGTTCCGCATCCTGCACCACAAGGACAACACCGGCGCAGAAATCCAGACCAGCCTCATCGAGGCCGTGAAGCAGCACCCCAACATCACCCTGTTCACCAACTTCTATGCCGTGGAAATCATCACCCAGCACCACCTGGGCATCATCGTCACCCGCTACACGCCGGGCATCAAGTGTTACGGCGCCTACGTGCTGAACGAAGCAACCGGCGAGGTGGACACTTTCCTCTCCAAGGTGACCGTCATGGCCACAGGCGGGTGCGAGGCCGTCTACCTGCATACCACCAACCCGCTGGTGGCCACAGGCGACGGCATCGCCATGGTCTACCGTGCCAAAGGCGCGGTGAAGGACATGGAGTTCATCCAGTTCCACCCCACCGCGCTCTACCATCCGGGCGACCGTCCCGCTTTCCTCATCACCGAAGCCATGCGCGGCTACGGAGGTGTGCTGCGCACGAAAGACGGCAAGGAGTTCATGCAGAAGTACGACCCCCGCCTCTCGCTGGCACCGCGCGACATCGTGGCACGCGCCATCGACAGCGAAATGAAACAGCGCGGCGACGAGCATGTGTACCTCGACGTGACGCACAAAGACCCCGAAGAAACCAGACGCCACTTCCCGAACATTTACAGGAAGTGCCTCTCCATCGGCATCGATATTACCAAAGACTACATCCCCGTGGCACCGGCAGCGCACTACCTCTGCGGAGGCATCAAGGTGAACCTCGACGGGCAAAGCAGCATACGCCGCCTTTACGCCATCGGCGAATGCTCGTGCACGGGCCTGCACGGCGGCAACCGCCTGGCCAGCAATTCGCTCATCGAAGCCGTGGTCTATGCCGACGCAGCAGCCAGGCATTCGATCAGCGTGATGGAACGGTATGACTTCAACGAGGACATCCCCGAATGGAACGACGAGGGCACCATCTCCAACGAAGAGCGCGTGCTCATCACGCAAAGCATGAAGGAGGTGAACCAGATCATGGAAGCCTACGTGGGCATCGTGCGCAGCAACCTGCGCCTCACCCGTGCCTGGAACCGCCTGGACATCCTTTACGAGGAAACCGAACGGCTCTTCAAGAAGTGCAAGGCCACGCGCGAACTTTGCGAACTGCGCAACATGATCAATGTGGGCTACCTCATCACCCGGCAGGCCATGGAACGCAAGGAGAGCCGCGGACTGCATTTCACGATAGACTATCCCCCTGCCGCGAAGTAGTTGCGTGCCCGAAGCAGGCAAAGAAGCAGAAGCCGTTTCTTAAAATATATGCCATACATATAAGTTCTGTTATAAAACAACAGATTTCTGCGGTTTTGTTTGCAGATACACAAAAAGCACACGATATTTGCATCGTGTTTTTCATAGTATTAGATTTAAGGTTAACAAAAGGTAGGAGTACGGCGGTACTCCTTTTTTTGTCCTGCAAACGACATCCGGCACTCCCGGAGAACATCCCTCTCAACCATATTCCTGCACCGCCAGTTCACCCCGCAATGCCCCGAGCGCATTCAAGGCAAGTGCCTCCAGTTCGTCCTCGCCAGGATAGACAAACACCGGCGCCAGAAACTCCACCCACCCGCGCAAGCGCGACACCACATAGTCCGAATGGGCCATGCCGCCCGTCAGCAGAATGGCATCCACTTTGCCGCAGAGTGCCACGGCAGCCCCGCCCACGGCCTTGGCGGTCTGGTATATCATGGCATCCAGCACCAGGGCGGCGTGTGCATCCCCCTCCGCGATGCGCCGCACGATGGCAGGCACGTCGGTGGTGCCGAGATGGGCGGCCAATCCGGCACGTCCGGCAATGCGCTTCTTCAGTTCCTCTCTCGTGAACTTCCCGGAAAAGCAGAGGTCAATCAACGCACCGGCAGGCAGGGTACCGGCCCGCTCGGGCGAGAAAGGCCCTTCGCCGTCGAGCGAGTTAGGCACGTCGATGGCGCGTCCGTGACAATGCGCCCCCACGGAAATGCCTCCGCCCAGGTGGCAGACGACCAGGTTGAGGGCTTCGTAGCACGTGCCTTGCGCGGCGGCATGGCGGCGGGCGATGGCTCGCTGGTTCAGGGCATGCCAGATGGCGACGCGGGGCATGAGGGGCGAACCGGTGATGCGTGCCACCTCCTCCAGTTCATCCACCACACCGGGGTCGGCGATGAAGGCACGGCAGGCGGGCAGGTGGGCAGCCAGGTCGGCGGCAATGAGGCAACCCAGGTTGCAGGCGTGGGAGCGCATGGCGTGGCGGACATCGTGCAGCATCCGTTCGTTTACTTCGTACACGCCGCCGGAAACGGGTTTCAACAATCCCCCGCGCCCCACGACGGCATCAAACTCCAGTGCGATGCCTGCCTCGGCCAGCGCACGCAGCACCAGCCCACGCCGGAACTCAAACTGTTCGATTACGCGGGAAAAACGCGCCAGCTCGCCTACCGAGTGGCGGATGTTCCGCACCAGCCGGGGAGACTCGTCCTCGTAGACGGCCATCTTGGTGGAAGTGGAACCGGGGTTGACGGCCAGAATCTTTTTCATGCTTGTCGTTCTATGAAGGTTGTTACCATGTTTCCGTTCTCAGTCTGCCGTCAGGCAGGCCATCGCCAGGCTGTAATACTTCGACAGCCCGGAGTCGCTGCGCGAAGGGAGCACCACGGGGCAGACGGGTCCCTGCAACAACCCGGCCATGTCGGCGCGGGCAAAGAGCGAGAGTGCCTTGTAGAAAGCATTGGCAGCCTCGATGCCGGGGAATATCAGCACGTCCGCTTCGCCCCCGACGGGCGAAGCGATTCCCTTGATGTCTCCGCTCGCCTTCTCGCAGGCCGTCTTCACGTCCAGCGGGCCGTCGATGACCACGTCGCCAAACTCTCCGGCCTCGGCTAGCTCCACGATGTTCACGTAGTCCAACGAGTGCGGAAACCGGGCACTTACCTTCTCCGTGCAATGTATCAGGGCGATCCGTGGCCGCCCGATGCCGAAACGGCGGCAGGCGCGGATGGCATAGCCGATCATCTCGATGCGTTGCTGCAGCGTGGGGCGGGGAATGACGGCCGCATCGGAAAAGAACAGCAGCTTGTGATAGGCGGGTATCTGCATCACGGCCAGGTGAGTCAGCACCTTGCCGCGCAGCAGGAGGCCCTGCTCCTTGTCGAGTATGGCATGCAGAAGGTTGTCGGTGTTGATGATTCCCTTCATCAGGATGTCCGCGCCCCCTTCGCGCACGATGCGGACGGCGCGGCGGGCGGCTTCGTCGGGGTCGGGCACGTGGAGCACGTGCACGTGCTGCGGGTATTGCCGCAGGGCGGGGTATCTGTGCAGGACAGCCGAATCGCCCAGCATGAGAAATTCGGCGATGCCCTCCTCCAGGGCGCGGGCAATGGCGTATTCCGTATGAGGGTCGTTGGCGCAAACCACGGCAATGCGTTTCCGCCGCTTCAGCGTCTGCAGGTGGGCGGTCAGCTGGTCAAAGGTTCGGATGGTTTCCATATCGTTCAGTTTTAGCAAATATCCGAAAAAATACCGAGAAAAACACATCCACGCACGCACTATTTGTGTCCCGATGCACGGATTCATTGGGCGTTTCCGGGATGCCGCACGGCTCGTGTTCCGTGCCTGTAATCCGGAAATGGATTGCCTGTGTGGAACACGAGCCGTGCGGCATCCCGGAAACGCAATAGGATATGCCCAAAGGCAAGAACTGAAAATAACCGTCGCGGTACATGGTTTCTGACGGAAAACAAAGTATCTTTGCCCGACAAGTTGAACGCAAGCAAGACCAAATGCAGACTGACCATGACGACACTACGAATCGGAACGTTCCTTTTCCTCCTTTGCACGCTTCGGGCCGCGCTGGCCGTGGAGGAGAAGCACTTTTTCGAGCAATACAACTACCACATCATCAACGAAAAGTCGGGATTGCCCCACTGCCATGTGAAAGACATCTGCCAGGACTCGGACGGATACGTGTGGATAGGCACGCACTACGGCATCAGCCGGTACGACGGCTACCGGCTCCTGAACTTCAACTCACAGACCCAACAGATACGGCTGAAAAACGACTTCGTGCACAAGCTGTGCGAGGACGACCACAAGCGCCTGTGGGTGGCCACCGAGGGAGGCATCGACTGGATTGACCTGCGCACCTACCGGCAAGCCGACTTCGCCCTGCCGCCCGACAGTGCCCTGCAACAGCTGGTAAACGGGTTCGTGCACACGCTCTACAAGGACGCGCAGGGCAACATCTGGATTGCGGGCAGCGGCGGGCTGTGGTGCATCGGGATGGATGCGGAAGGCCGTGTGTCCGACTACCGCCGCCTCCAGCTGTCCCACCCGCCCACATCACCCATCCATGCCATTACCGACCTGGAGGGCGGGATTTGTGCCGGCATCGACAACGAAATCTGCCTCATCCGCAAAGACAGCGACAAGCATCTGCTGACCGCCTCGCCCCTCTCGCCCCGGGTGCTGCCGTTCAGCGAAGACTGGCGCATCTCGTGCATGCAGACCGACGGCGAGAGGCTGTGGATCGGCTCGAACCGGGGCCTCTTCCGCTACAACCTCCGCACAGGCCGGCTGAAACGCTACCGTTACTCCACCCACCGCCCCGGAATGCTGAGCCAGGCCTACATCACCGACATCCGCCTGACGGAACGCGGACACCTCATCGTGGCCACGCTGAACGGTGTGAACGTCTACCACCGCGACTCCGACACTTTCAGCTTCATCCGCCAGGAGGGCTACCACAACAAGACCGGCATCAACAGCAACGCCATCCACTGCATCCTCACCACGGGCGAAACCATCTGGCTGGGCACGGAAACGGGCGGCGTCAACCTGCTTTCGCCCAAGAGCCTGCAAACGGAACTGTGGAGCGGTCCGGCGGCCGGCGACGGGCTGTCGCAGACACCCGTCAACACCCTTGCCGGTGACAACGCCGGCGGCCTGTGGATGGGGCTGGCGGAAAAAGGACTGGTGCACTGGAATCCCGTCACGCAGACCTGCGACCGCTACCTCTTCTCGCCCGACGACATCCACTCCATCAGCAACAACACGTTCACCGGCATCCTGCCCGACAGCGACAACCGCCTGTGGGTCTACACTTGGGGCGTGGGCATCAACATCCTCGACCTGAACGACCCGCACAACCGCCGCTTCTACCGCTACACCCGCGAAGCACATCCCTCGCTCAAGAGTGACTTCATCAACACCGCCTGCGAGGACACGCTGAACCGCCGCATCTGGTTCGGCTCCACCCGGGGGCTGCTCTACTTCGACAAGGCGACGGGACGGTTCGGGCAGCTGGACTTCGACGAAGCAAGCAACGAAGCCGACGCCATCCGCCAACTGCTCGTCGACCGGAAACAACGCCTGTGGATAGGAACCACGCAAGGAGTGTTCGTGGTGGAACTGCCCACGGTGAAAGACGGGAAAGGGAACCTACGCTACACCCACCTGAAATACAAGCTGAACAGGCCGGAAAGCCTTCAGCCGGAAAAAATCAACTGCCTGCTCGAAGACAGGGAAGGGCGCATCTGGCTGGGAGGGAACGGCAGCGGGCTCTACCTGCTGACCAACGACAGCACGGGATGTTTCACCTTTGCCAACTACACCACCGAGCACGGGCTCTCCGGCAACACCCTCATCGGCATGACCGAAGACGGAAAGGGAAACCTTTGGCTGATGACCCACGACGGACTGACCCAACTGACCCCGGAGGACATGACCTTCACCAACTACACCCAGGCCGACGGTCTGCCCGACACGCAGTACTACGACAACGGCATCTGCTATTCGCACGCCAACCACTGCATCTTCCTGGCCACGACCGACGGACTGCTGATGATTCACCCGCGCGACGAATACGTGCCCCGCTCCAATCCCACCGTTCGCCTGTCTACCCTGACGGTGGCCGGCGGCACAACCGTCTGCAACCCTGCGCGAATCCGCCTGCACGAGCGGGAAAACCGCTTCACCGTCGGATTCACCTCGTGCAACTACGGCAACAGCAACCGCATCCGTTTCTCCTACCGGCTGGAAGGCTACGAGCAGGAGTGGAACGAAACGTCCCTCGGCGACCACACGGCCCGATACACCGCAGTGCCGCCGGGCAGGTATCTCCTGCAACTGCGTGCCACCAACGAACTGGGACAATGGTCGAACCGGATCACGGAAGTGGAAGTGGAGATTGTGCCCTACTTCTACAAATCCGCCCTGTTCTACCTCCCCCTGCTGCTGTTGGCCTGCTGCGCCGCATGGTGGTACTATCGCCGCAAACTGCGCCGCTACCGCGAACAGCGTGCCGAACTGGAACGCAAGGTCGAGGAACGCACCCGGGAACTGGCCGTGCGCAACCGCCAGCTGGAGGAGATGGCCGGGCACGTGCGGGAGGTGACCGAAGAGAAAATCTCTTTCTTCACCAACATCACCCACGAGTTCCGCACGCCCGTCACCCTCATCAACGGCCCCATCGAACTGGCTCTGAAGGAAGTGAAATCGCCCAAGGTGCACGAACAACTGGAAATAGCCGGACGCAACGCCCGCTACCTGCTCTCGCTGGTCAACGAACTGATGGACTTCCGCAAGCTGGACACAGACAGGGTGATGCTCGACAAGAAGCCCTGCCACGTGGAAGGTTTTGTGTCGGAACTGTTGCTGCCCTTCAAGGTGTTTGCCAACGAACGGAACGTCAAGATACGCAGCTACTTCCGCCTGAATACGCCCTGCCTGCTGTGGGATGCCTGCTATATGCGCAAAGCCCTGGTGAACCTCGTGGCCAATGCCGTCAAGTTCACCCCCGACGGCGGACGCATCGACCTTTTCGCGGCCTCGGTGCACGGCAAGGAAGGGGAGCCGCTGCTCTATATCGGCGTGTGCGACACGGGACACGGCATCGTGCAGGAGGACTTGGAGAAGATATTCGACCGCTTCTACCAGTCGAAGCACCGGGCGGGCTACACCGGCTACGGACAAAGCGGCACGGGCATCGGGCTGTACCTCTGCCGGAAGATTGTGGAACTGCACGACGGGCAAATCTATGCCCGGAACAACCGCAAGAGAGGGGCTACCTTCCGTGTCCTGATGCCGCTCGTGCCGGCAGAGTTGCCCCAAGCGGACGAACCGGCCTCTTCCGGCACCGCCGCCCTTCCCGCAGCAGATCCCCGGAGCGAAGCCGGGGAAGACAAGCGGCGGGACACGATTCTGGTAGTAGAAGACAACCGCGACATGCAGACCTATATCGGGTCATTGCTCGAAAAAGACTACCGGGTACTGGCCGTGGAGAACGGCGCGGAAGCCCTGGACGTGGTGCAACGCGACACGGTGGACCTGATTGTGAGCGACCTGATGATGCCCGTCATGGACGGCATGGAACTCTCGCGCCGCATCAAGGAGAACCTGGGCACCAGCCACATCCCCTTCCTGATGCTGACCGCCATCCGTTCGGACGTGCAGGAAAAGGAAAGCCTGGAAATCGGGGTGGACGAATATCTGTGCAAGCCTTTCGACGCAGAAACGCTTCGCCTGCGCATCCGCAACATCCTGGAACTGCGCAACCGCTACAGGCGGCGTTTCTCCACCACCGGCGACATCAAAGACCTGCACCTCAAGGAATCGTCGAAGGATCGGAAGTTCATCGAGCAGGCCATCGGACTGATGAAGCAACACTACGCCAACCCGAACTATGCCCTGGAGAACTTTGTGCGCGACATGGGTTGCAGCAAGACGGTAGTCAACCGCAAAATGCAAATCCTGACGGGACAACCCATCGGGCAGTTCATGAAAGGCTACCGCCTGGACATGGCTCACAAAATACTCCAACAGAATACGGGCGGGATGAACGTGTCGGATGTGGCCTATGCCGTAGGCTTCAACGACCCCAAATATTTCACCAAATGCTTCAAAGAGCTGTTCGGCTATCTGCCGAGCACATTGCTGAGGAAATAAGAGAGGTTTACTATATTCTTCCTAATCTTTCTTATTTTCCCCCGCGCGCAAGCAAAAAAGCCCTTATATTTGCCACACAGACAAGGGAAGCGCGCACGCACCCCCCCCGACGAGAAACAACACCTTATATATATGGCAAAGATGGGACGAACAACGAAGAACCGGCGGACGTGGCTGGCGGGATGCTGCCTCGCCGCCCTGCTCCTGCCCGGATGCAGCCCTGCCCCCCGGCAGGCGGCAATGCCGGACTGCATCGACACGCGCGTGGGCACCGCCGCCAGCAATACGCACACGGCCGGCCTGTTCGGCAAAGGCTCTGAAGAGTACGGCCAGACACTGCCCGCCGTGCTCGAACCGAACGGCATGAACTTCTGGACACCGCAAACGCAAGACACCGAGCAGAAGTGCATCGCCCCCTATTACTACAAAGACACCCTGCTGCAGGGCTTCCGCAACTCCCACTGGATTGTGGGCGGCTGCACGCAGGACTACGGCTCGATGACGCTGATGCCGCTGTGGGGCAGCCTGCGCACCAGCCCGACGGCACGCGCCACCCGCTTCGACCACGCCGACGAACGGGCCACCCCCGCCTGCTACACCGTCGCACTGCCCGACGAAGGCATCCTGGCCGAGATGACCGCCCGCTCGCGGGCCGCCATCTTCCGCTTCACCTATCAGAAGGCGGGCAAGGCCTATCTGGTGGTGAACCCCAACAGCGACGAGGGAGAGGGCTTCATCGAGATTGACACCGTGAACAACGTCATCCGGGGCTACAACCCCGTGCACCGCATCTACCAGGGGTGGGGCGAACCTGCGGGCTACAGCGGGCACTTCACCGTCTGCCTGCAAAAGCCCGTCACCGGCTTCGGCACGTTCGTGGGCGACTCCTGCCAGGCCGGGCAGACCCGCGTGGGCAACCGGCGGGGAATCGGTGCATACGTGGCCTTCGATGTCGAAGCGGGAGAAACCGTGCTGGTAAAGGCAGCCTCCTCCTTCGTAGACGCGGACGGAGCCGACGCCAACCTGCAGGCCGAGATTCCCCACTGGGACTTCGATCGCACCCGTCGGGAACTGACCCGCATCTGGCAAGACCGCTTCGCCCTCATCGACGTGAAGACCGACGACAGCACCGCCCTGCGCAAGTTCTACACCGCCTTCTACCACGCCTCTTTCCTGCCCCGCACCTTCAACGACGTGGACGGGCGTTACCCCTCCTTCGCCGCCGGCTCGCCCGTCCGCCAGCTGCCCGAGGGCGAGACCTACTACGAAGACTACAGCCTGTGGGACACCTACCGCGCCCTGCACCCGTTCATCAACCTGATTACTCCCGAACGGGGAGGCGAGATGATGCAAAGCCTCGTGCACAAATACGAACAGGGCGGCTGGCTGCCCATCTTCCCCTGCTGGAACAGCTACACCGCCGCCATGATAGGCGACCACGGCATCTCCGTCCTGGCCGACGCCTACGTGAAAGGCATCCGCAACTTCGACTCCGACAAGGCTTACGAGGCCATGCGCCGCAACGCCTTCGAGCAGCCCGCCACTCTGGACGAATACCGCAACGGCATGGGACGGCGTGCCCTTGCCTCCTACCTGAAGTACGGCTACGTCCCGCTGGAAGACAGTGTGCCCGATGCCTTCCACACCCGTGAACAGGTGTCGCGCACGCTGGAGTATGCCTACGACGACTTTGCCCTGGCCCGCATGGCCGCTCTCCTGGGCAAGGACGAAGATGCCGCCGCCCTGATGGAACGCGCCCGCAACTACCGCCACGTCATCGACCCGCGCACGGGTTATGCCAACGGTCGCCGTGCCGACGGACGCTTCCTCGACAACGACCCCGATGCCCCCTTCCGCTTCGCCCCCTACATCACCGAAGGGGCTCCCTGCCACTACACCTGGTACGTGCCCCACGACCCCTACGGACTGATGGAACAGATGGGCGGAACGGATGCCTACGCGGGCAAGCTGGACTCGATGTTCAGCGAGCGGCGCTACTGGCACGGCAACGAGCCCTGCCACCAGGTAGCTTTCCTCTTCAACTACGCCGGCCAACCCTGGAAGACACAGCGCACCGTGCGCCACATCCTGCAGACGGAATACCTGGACGAACCGGGCGGTCTGTCGGGCAACGAAGACGCAGGGCAGATGTCGGCCTGGTACCTCTTTGCCGCCATGGGATTCTACCCCGTTTGCCCGGCTACACCTTATTATATATTGTCTGCGCCGACCTTCCCGGAAGTCTCGCTGAAGCTGGGCGACACGGTGTTCTGCATCCGTGCCAACGGACTGTCGGAAGAGAACATCTACATCCGGTCGGCACGCCTGAACGGAACGCCCTACACGCGCAACTATCTCACCCACGAGCAACTGACCGGCGGCGGATTGCTGGAGTTCGAGATGGGGCCGACCCCCGACACCGGGTGGGGAAGCCGGCCGGAAGACTGCCCGCCCGACCTGATGGGGCAGACCGACCGTCCCGCTCCCTGAGCACCGTGCTCAAGCCGGCTTGAGCATCGTGCTCGAACCAGC
>CAYPUJ010000017.1:0-6274 GCA_964413805.1 uncultured Bacteroides sp.
TGCTCCGTACAGGCATCCGGCAGACGCCTTACCCTCCAAACAGCCATTTGTTCAGCCAGCGGTTGATGTAGACGTTGGCCACCGCGCAACCGGCTCCGATGGCGGCACCCGCCAGCACGTCGCTGGGATAGTGCACGCCCTCGTTCATGCGCGAAAAGCCCACCGAGCACGCCCACAAAGCCGAGGGGGCGATGACGTACCACTTGGGGTACCTGATGCTGAGCGACGTGGCCAGTGCAAAAGCAGTAGCCGTATGTCCGGACGGGAAGGAGGGGGTGTTTTCGTAGCTGTAGGGGTGTACCCGGTCCGGATAGTGTTCGTAGGGACGTTGGCGGTCGAAGATGTATTTCAGGCCGTATGTCAGCACAAAAGTGCCTGCTACCGTGGTGCCCACATAGACGGCATCCTTCAGCAGTTGTTCGTCACGTTTTATCCACCCGGCCAAGGCCATTGCCACCGGCACACCGATGGCGACATAAGGCTCTGAGCGGGAAATCACCTTGCTGTAATTGCGGACGAACTTCCCGTCCCAGCTGTTCACGCGGTGCAGGGTGTTGATGTCCCAGTTCTGCGCGCAGACCCCCAGGGCGGAAAAGCACGCGAGATATATCCATATACATATTCTTTTCATTCCGGCACTGTCTGTTTGGTTAATATGGGGCAAAAATATTAAATCTCACAGATATATAGAAACGGGAGAATGAATTTCCTGTAATCCCATTCGCAAGGTTGTTAAAAACAGCCGAATGTTTGAAGTGGCATTTATGTGGCAGGAATCCATTGCTTGTCTTTATATCGTGGACTATTGCAGTAATATAGGGAACGACGAGGTGGAATATATTTGCGTTTTGAGAATGATATATTGGCAGGATGCGGATATAATTATGATTTTTTTTGCAGAAGATTGTTGTTTTATTCGTGTATTTATATGAATTTTGCATTGAAAAAGCAAAATATAGAGGAGTCGTTACACTTTTGTCTGACAAACAGGTTGCGGCTCCTTTTTCTTTTGCGGTAACAACGGTGGCGATTACACACGAAATACCAGAGGCACGACTAAATAATTTATAATTACCCTTTAATCTAATTTTACCAAGTTATGATGAGTAAGTATTCATTGACCCAAAATCGGAAGGTGCTCGCCACCTTGCTGATTTGCGCAGGCTTCCTGATGAACAGTTCGCCCGCCGCGAAGGCAGAAGAAGCTCCTGCGACAGCCGCTGTGCAACACGTGCAGCAACAGAAACAAGACATCACCGGCATCGTCAAAGATGCGACCGGAGAACCCATCATCGGAGCCAACGTGCTGGAAAAAGGTACCTCGAACGGTACCATCACTGACCTTGATGGCCGCTTCAGACTGGATGTGCAACCCGGTTGCACGTTGGTCATCACCTACATCGGCTACAAAACACTGGAAGTGACCGCCACACCCGGCCGTCCCTTGGACATCGTGCTGGAGGAGGATGCTGAAATGCTGGACGAAGTAGTGGTTATCGGTTATGGTACCATGAAACGCAAGAACTTCACCGGTTCTGTATCTACCGTGAAAACAGCCGATACTCCCCTTGCACTTATGCCTACATCGAGTGCTTTGGACGTGTTGCGCGGAACGGCCACCGGTATCACCGTGTCGCAACAGCAGGGAGCCGGGCAAAACCCTTCGATGCTGGTGCGCGGACAGAAATCGGTGAACGGAGGAACGGACCCGCTGATTGTGGTGGACGGAGTCATCTTCATGGGCAGTTATCGCGACATCGATCCGGCTACCATTGAAAGCATCAGCGTGCTGAAGGATGCCACCTCGTTGGCAGCTTACGGGTCGCAGGCGGCCAACGGTGTCATCATGATCACCACCAAGCAGGGCAAGCTGGGTAAGCCTGTCATCAACGTCAATGCCTCGTGGGCCTTTTCGGGTGCTACCTGCAAGCCTGACGTGCTGAGTGCGGAAGACTACGTGCGGAAGGTGAACCTGCTGAACGGCTATGCCGAAGATGCTGACCCCGTCTGGATGCGTGAATACGAATATGAGAACTACCTGAACGGCAATACGATCAACTGGTTTGACTACAGCACCCGCACGGGAGTGATGCAAAACTATTCGGCCTCCATCTCCGGTGCTACCGAACAGTTGAATTACTTCATGTCGGCCACCTACACCGATCAGGAAGGCATTGTCATCGGCGATGACTACAGCCGTACCGCCCTTACGGCCCGTCTGCAGTCGGACATCACCAGCTGGCTGCAAGTGGGCGGACAGGTGAATTACGCCTACAACGACTATTCCGGTGCCACGACCTACGATCTTTATCAGGCAGTACGTCTCAGTCCCTACGGGCGTGCTGAACGTGCCGATGGCGGTGGTGTGGAAAAGTATCCGGTGAACGAAGGTGTCTACCGTCTCAATCCTATGTGGAGCGTGCTGAGCGGTACCATCGACGACCACGACACCTATGCCACCACCACTCTGAAAGGCCACGTGTTGCTGAAGTGCCCGTGGATTGAAGGACTGTCTTTCCGCATAAACGGAAGCTATTCGGTGGAAAACATCGAACGCGACTACTTCACCCACGAAGGTTACTATGTGATTGAAGGTTCCGGCGACGACCGCTATTCGGAAGAAACCGTTTCCAATTACCTGGCCTCGGCCAACGGCTACAGTGCCCGTACCAAGAACACCTCTTGGGTGTGGGATAACATCCTGAACTATACACGCCAGTTTGGCAAGCACTTCATTGACCTGACGTATGTGTACACACGTGACTCCGACGAATACAACTACCGCAGCTTCAGCGGTTCGGACTTTGCGGATTTGGGCAATACCAACCTCAGCTATTGGGGGCTGAACCTGGCCGCCACGCAGCAAATCAGCAGTCTGAGCTACACGCTGCACACCGATGTGGGCTACCTGTGGCGCGGCAGCTATAATTATGACGACACCTACCACCTCAACGTGTCTGTCCGTCGGGACGGTTCGTCGGTGTTCGGTGCCAACCACAAGTGGGGTACCTTCCCCGCCGTGGGCGTGGCATGGACCGTGAGCAACGAAGACTTCATGGAAAGGGTCAAGGCCATCAGCTACCTGAAGCTGAAATTCTCGTGGGGAAAGAACGGTAACCAGAGCCTTTCGCCCTACCAGACCCTCTCGACCATCTCCTTGGGACAATCGGGCGGTTACAGCTATCCGTTCGGCAATACTTCCGAAGTAAGCTGGACGCAACGCATCAGCAGCATGGGCAATGAAGACCTTGGCTGGGAAGAAACGCAGTCGTTCAACTACGGTTTCGAACTGGGGCTTTTCCATGATCGCGTGCACCTGGATTTCGACGGCTATTTCTCAAAGACCACCAACCAGATATTCAGCCGTACAATTCCGGTCATGATTAACGGACTGACCAGCATGTATGCCACGATGGGACAGGTAAACAACTGGGGTATCGAGTGGACACTGAGCACGACCAACATCCAGACCAAGGATTTCTCGTGGAGTTCCGGCCTTATGTTCTACATCAACCGCAACAAACTGGTGGAACTGTATGGCGACGGACAGGATGACATCACCAACTCGCTCTTCCTCGGCAAATCGCTGGGAGCGATTTATGGCTATAAGAACATCGGCATCGTGCAGGAAGAAGATACCGAATACATGGAAGCCAACGGGGCTGTGGCAGGCGACGTGAAGTTTGCCGACCTCGATGGTGACGGTGTCATTACCTCCGAGGACCGCACCATATTGGGCTACAGCAAGGAAAACTTCCGCATGAGTTTCTCCAATACTTTCCGTTGGAAAGATCTGGAACTCTACTTCTTGCTGACTGGCGTGTTTGGCGGCAACGGCTACGGACAGGCTGTCAACCTCTATGCCTACCGCACGGCATCCGACGTGACGGGCGACAACAACCTGAACCACGGCTGGTGGACTGCTGAAAACCGCAGCAACGTCTATCCGCGCGTTGACTACACCGACAGCCGTTATACTCCGGTGCAAGGCTACGGCTTCGTGCGCCTGCAGGATCTGACCTTGTCCTACAACTTCCGTCAGCCGTGGGTGAAGAAGCTGAACATATCCAACCTGAAAGTGTACATGGCCTGCAAGAACCTGTTCACCATCACAGGATGGGAAGGCGGCGACCCGGAAATCCAGCAGACGCTGGGCACGGGCTATTCCTATGGTTATCCTCTTTCGCGCACCGTTTCTTTCGGCGTGAACCTGACATTCTAAAAACAACCATTAAAAACGAATAGAGATGAAAATAAACAAATACATATTGGCGGCAACCGTTGCCTTGGGCGTGGCTGCATGCGACGATGACGGCTTCCTGACAGAAGATGCGAAGACCATTTATACGATTGACAATTCCTTTGAAACGACGAGCCAGGTGGAGGCTTGTGTGAACAACCTTTACCAGCACATCCGTTACTGGTTTCAGATAGACTACTTCATGAAAGGGTTGGGTTCCGACATATTGGACACTCCCTATTTCCGTTGCACGGGGAACGGGTACAGCAACTTTTCCACCTGGTCCTCGACCTCCAGCAGTTCGGAAGGCAATTTCGATGCCCTCTATCAGCTCGTCAACTATGCCAACCAGGCCATGGAAGGCTACAACTCCGAAAGGCTGACCTGGAGCGACGAGTCGAAGAAGGAAGAACTCTACGGCGAAATCCTTTTCTTCAGGGGTTATGGTTACCTGACTTTGGGCGAAATGTTCGGTGGAGTGCCCTTGGTGGACCAGTTCTACCAGACGCTGAAGCTGGACTTCGAGCGTTCCACCCGTGAAGAAACTTACACCTTTGCCATCAACGACCTGGAAGGTGCTGCCGAGGCTTTGCCCGATTATCCGTCGGAAGCCGGTCGTGTGGGTAAGGGAGCTGCCTACCACTTCCTGGCTGAAGCCTATCTGGCAAGGGCCATCATCAAGGACAACGACAGCGAAGACCTGCAGACCTCCATTGACTATGCCAACAAAGTCATGCAACTGCATCCGCTGATGACCGAGCGTTTCGGCACCCGTGCCACGGAAGGCTCCGGAACCACCAAGAATGGCATCGAAGCCTACTATGCCGACGGGAATGTATTCTTCGACCTCTTCCAGGAAGGAAACTACGACTACGTGGAAGGCAACACCGAAGCACTCTGGACGCTGCAAAACGACTACACCGTCTATCACCAGTACGGAGGGAACAATTATGTGGATTCACCGCGTAACCTCTCTCCCGCATTGCGCGATGCGCGTTGGAATTCGAATTATACCGAAGACAACGCAGCTGCCGGGCCTTGGGCGGACAATGTGGACGAGACGCTCTATCCGGGCGGCAACGTATGTGCCTATGTGGGAGGCCGTGGCATCGCAAACATTTCGCCTACCGACTATGTCATCTCCCAGATATGGGAAGACGAGTGGGCCGATGACATGCGCAACGATCCCTGCAACATCCGTCGCGAACTTGTATGCATCGACACGCAGCACAGCCTCTACGGGCAGACCGTTTCTGCCGATATGCTGGACTACACAGTGTCGAATATCACCGAGGTCTTTCCGATATGGACCAAAAACGCGCCTATTGATGACTGGGGCTACGATGACCTGGATGACGGCGGAATACGTTCGAACATGTATTGCGACCAATATGCATGCCGCTCGGCTGAAACGCTCCTGCTGCGTGCCGAAGCCCACCTGCGCCTGGGAGACCTCAGTTCTGCAGCAGACGACGTGAACGAGTTGCGCAACCGGGCACAATGCAGCCGGCTGGCCACGGCGAGCGATATGACCATCCAATTCATTCTGGATGAACGGGTACGCGAACTTTTCTGCGAGGAACGGCGCTGGGCGACGCTGCTCCGCATCGGTGAAGATGGAATCGAAAGCGTCAATAACCATGCCATGTACATTGCCTACCAGCCTTACTGGGGCGGTTATTTCTCACCCTCTGCTAGTCCTATAACAAGCTGGACGCTGTTCCCCATTCCGCAGGACATTATCGACACGAACACGGGGGCGGTCATCGAACAGAACCCCGGTTGGTAACAAACTTTTCCCTTTCTTAGTCGTGTAGGGAAAGACGTGTTGCTTGAACACTCCTTTTAAGGCGCGGATTTCGTGGAATACAGGGCAAGCCTGACGGTCTTTGCCCGATTCCGCGAAATCCGCGCCTTCATTTTTTGCCTTAGGTATCCGGTACCAAAAGATGTGCAGCCGATCGCACGGTTCTCTCAGAGCCTTCACTTTGAGCATGCAATGCTCTTACCCGTTCCGGATGGGAACGGTGCGCA
>CAYPUJ010000017.1:6374-28035 GCA_964413805.1 uncultured Bacteroides sp.
GCCTTCACTTTGAGCATGCAATGCTCTTACCCGTTCCGGATGGGAACGGTGCGCAGAATGCGTTTCCGGGATGCCGCACGGAGCGTGTCCGGTACAGGCAATCTGTTTGTTCGGTACAGGTGTGGAGCACGCTCCGTGCGGCATCCCGGAAACGTATTAAGTGTACCTTGGAAGAAAGGCCGTAAGCCTGTCGAAAGAAAGCAGGGAAAAAGCAGGCAAATGACTTGCTTTTTTCTTACTTTTGCATTTCATTAGTCAGACTATTACAAAATTCGCTTAATATATAAGGTATGCAAGAGAAAATTATCATTCTGGACTTTGGTTCGCAGACCACGCAACTGATAGGCCGCCGCCTGCGTGAACTGAATGTCTATTGCGAGATTGTTCCTTACAACAAGTTTCCGCACGGTGACGGGAGCGTGCGGGGTGTCATCTTGTCGGGCAGCCCGTTTTCGGTGTACGACAAGGACGCATTCAGGGTGGAACTGGACGGTATCCGGGGGCGTTACCCCATCCTGGGCATCTGTTACGGGGCGCAGTTCATGGCCTACACCAACGGCGGGCGGGTGGAACCGGCCGGCAGCCGCGAGTATGGCCGGGCGCATCTCAGCGCATTTGATGCCGACAACCTGCTATTTCACGGCGTGCGTCCCGGCACGCAGGTGTGGATGAGCCACGGCGATACCATTACGGCTGTCCCCGAAAACTTCCGCGTGATTGCCTCGACGGAGAAGGTGAAGGTAGCTGCTTACCAGGCCGAAGACGAGCCATTGTGGGGCGTGCAGTTTCATCCCGAGGTTTTCCACTCGGAGGACGGTATGCAGATGTTGCGCAACTTCGTGGTAGAGGCTTGCGGTTGCCACCAGACGTGGAGTCCGGCTTCGTTTGTAGACACCACGGTGGCCGAACTGAAGGAACAGATTGGCAGTGACCGTGTCATCCTGGGACTGAGCGGTGGGGTCGATTCGTCGGTGGCTGCCGTATTGCTGAACCGTGCCATCGGCAAGAACCTGACCTGTATCTTTGTGGACCACGGCCTGCTGCGCAAGGACGAGTTCAGAAACGTACTGCACGACTACGAATGCCTGGGACTGAACGTCATCGGTGTGGATGCCTCCGAGAAGTTCTTCAAGGACCTGGAGGGTGTGACCGACCCGGAGCAGAAGCGGAAAATCATCGGGCGCGATTTTGTGGAGGTGTTCAACGCCGAAGCCCGTAAGATAACCGATGCCCGCTGGCTGGCACAGGGTACCATCTATCCCGACCGCATCGAGAGTCTCAACATCACGGGCAAGGTCATCAAGAGCCATCACAACGTGGGAGGTCTTCCCAAGGAAATGAACCTGAAGCTGTGCGAGCCGCTGAAGTGGCTGTTCAAGGACGAAGTGCGCCGCGTGGGCCGTGAGCTTGGCATTCCCGACCACCTCATCAGCCGTCATCCCTTCCCCGGACCCGGACTGGCCGTGCGCATCCTGGGCGACATCACCCGCGAGAAAGTGCGCATCCTGCAAGATGCCGACGACATCTTCATCCGTGGGTTGCGGGATTGGAAAGTGAAAGATGCCGACGGCAACGAGACGTGCCTTTACCACCGGGTGTGGCAGGCGGGTGTCGTTCTGCTGCCCGTGCAGAGCGTGGGAGTGATGGGCGATGAGCGCACCTATGAGCGTGCCGTGGCCCTGCGTGCCGTGACCAGCACCGATGCCATGACCGCCGACTGGGCACACCTGCCTTACGAATTTCTGGCCAAAGTGTCCAACGACATCATCAACAAGGTGAAGGGCGTGAACCGCGTCTGTTACGACATTTCGTCGAAGCCGCCTTCGACGATAGAGTGGGAATGATTTTTTCACCTTTTTTCGCTCGGAATACAGGCAAATACGCTATCTTTGTGCACATTCAAGTCCACGTTCTGTTTTTATTGGCTTTACGTTTTTTTGAGGCTGTGTCCCGCCGCCATCCGGGGCGGGCTGTCATCGGTTCCTCCGGGCCACTGAAAACAGGAGGTGGACTTGTTTCTGCTTATGTACAGGCATAGGCGTCGGGCTGTTTTTATCTGGATTTGCAAACCGAGAACCATAAAAAAACTGGTATCATGAAAAAGAAAAGGATTTTGTGGCTGTTCATGCTGGCGGTCTTGTGGATGCCGGCGCAGGATGCACGGGCCGGACGGAAGGGAAAAGAGAAAGTGATGACCGACCGTGAACTGTGGTGCGACGTGATGTACCGCATGGCCGCACCGGTGCTCAGCAACATGAGTGAAGGAAAACTGCAAGAGAACATGCAGGTTGAGTTAAGCCCCACGTGGGACGGGCGTGACAAGCGGGTGACTTACATGGAGTGTTTCGGCAGGCTGATGGCCGGACTGGCTCCGTGGCTTTCTTTGCCCGATGACGACACCCCCGAAGGCCGGCAGCGCAAGCAGTTGCGCCAATGGGCGTTGAAAAGCTATGCCCAGGCGGTGGACCCCGACGGGAAAGATTACCTGTTGTGGCGCAAAGAGGGACAACCGCTGGTCGATGCGGCCTTTCTGGCAGAGAGTTTCCTGCGTGCCTACGATGTTCTGTGGGTGCCCCTGGACAGTGTGACGAAGCGTCGTTACATCGAAGAGTTCACGCAACTGCGCCGCGTGGATCCGCCTTACACCAACTGGTTGTTGTTTTCGGCCACGGTGGAGTGCTTCTTGCGGAAGGCGGGAGCACCGTCAGACACTTACCGCATCACTTCGGCCTTGCGCAAAGTGGAGGAATGGTATGTGGGCGATGGCTGGTACAGCGACGGCCCGCATTTTGCTTTTGACTATTACAACAGCTTCGTGATTCACCCCATGTTTGTGGAGTGCCAGGAGGTGATGACCAACGGTGGAAAATCCAACGTATGGAACATGCCCGCCAACGGATTCGGCAGGAGCGTGAAGCGGATGCAGCGGTTTGGCACGATTCTCGAACGGCTTGTTTCGCCCGAAGGCACTTTGCCCGTGTTCGGACGCTCCATCACCTACCGCACAGCCATCTTTCAGCCTTTGGCCCTGCTGGCCTGGAGGGGCTGGCTGCCCGAAGACCTCCCCGCCGGGCAAGTGCGTGCGGCCATGACGGCGGTTATCCGGCGTATGTTTGCCGACAACCGCAACTTCAACGAAGCCGGCTTCCTGATTCTGGGATTCAACGGCAAACAACCCGACATTTCAGACTGGTACACCAACAATGGCAGTCTTTACCTGGCTTCGTTGGCTTTCCTGCCGTTGGGACTCCCTGCCGACCATCCGTTCTGGACGGACGAGCCCCTGCCTTGGACATCGAAAAAAGCGTGGGAAGGCGAAGATTTCCCCAAAGACCATGCTTTCAGCGAATGAACGGTCTTCCGCACCCTCGGCCTGCGGAGCCGCCAGGCATGAATATTAGAAAACAAAACAACCTTGTGGGCATCTGTGCCGCGCAAGGATAATGATAAAGAAAGGACATGATTTTTCTATGATGAAGCAATTCTTATCATCGGCTGCCGCCTGTGCCTGCGGGCTGTTATTGGCAGGTGGGGCACTTCGTGCGCAGACCGCGACGGACTTCCGTCCCAAGACCCGTTTGGTGGAAGTGGGCAAGGGTTACAGCCAGACATCGGTCAACACCACCGTATTCCGTAACAATTCCCTAGTGACGCAAGGCGATGAACAATACATCTGCTATTACGATGCCGACGGCTACCTAGTACTGGGCAAGCGCAAACAGGGAACGGAGCAATGGACGTTGCACCGCACCCAATACAAGGGAAACGTGCAGGATGCCCACAACGTCATCAGCATGGGCATTGACGGCGAAGGTTATCTCCACCTGTCGTTCGATCACCACGGGTACCCTTTGAATTACTGCCGCAGCGTGGATCCGCATTCGCTGGAATTGGGCGGGAAAGAACCGATGACGGGGACGGACGAAGCCGATGTGACCTATCCCGAATTTTATCCGCTGGCAGGGGGCGACCTGCTGTTTGCCTACCGTTCGGGGGCATCAGGGCGAGGCAACCTGGTCCTGAACCGCTATGACCTGAAATCCCGCAAATGGGTGCGCGTTCAAGACGTGCTGATAGACGGCGAGGACAAACGCAATGCCTACTGGCAGCTCTACGTAGACGAGCAGGGTACCATCCACCTGTCATGGGTGTGGCGGGAAACCTGGCATGTGG
The DNA here is from genome assembly GCA_964413805.1 of uncultured Bacteroides sp. Lineage (GTDB taxonomy): Bacteria > Bacteroidota > Bacteroidia > Bacteroidales > Bacteroidaceae > Bacteroides. The sequence goes on from CAYPUJ010000017.1 coordinate 10,548, forward strand.
AGACCAACCACGACCTTTGTTATGCCCGTTCATACGACAACGGTGTGACCTGGTACAAGACCGACGGCACAAAGTATGACCTGCCCATCCGTCTGGACAATGCGGAATATGCTTGCCGCATTCCCCAGGAATCCGAACTTATCAATCAGACCAGCATGAGTGCCGATGCCGACGGCAATCCCTACATCGCTACTTATTGGCGCGATGCCGACAGTACTGTGCCACAGTATCGCATCGTATGGCACGACGGGACGCAGTGGTGCAGCCGTCAGGTGTCCGACCGCAAACAGTCTTTTTCGCTCAAGGGCGGTGGCACCAAGATGATTCCCATCGCCCGTCCGCGCATCGTGGTGGACGGAAACGAAATCTTTTATGTGTTCCGCGACGAGGAGCGGGGCAGCAAGGTGTCGTTGGCATACACATCCGACGTGACCGGCAGCCCTTGGCAGTTTTGCGACCTGACCGACTTCTCGGTGGATGCCTGGGAACCCTCGCACGACACGGAACTCTGGAAGCACCGGCGGCAACTGCACCTCTTCGTGCAACACACGAAGCAGGGTGACGGCGAGCGGACGGTGGCGTTCGAGCCGCAGCCGGTGTATGTATTGGAGATCAGTAAATGAAACAATAACCTTCAACGAAAAAACAACGACGACATGAGACATGCAATGAAAGCATTCGCGGGGACGGTTCTGTGCTTGGGCCTGTTTTCCTGCTCGCAACAGCCCCAACGCCCGCAGGCGGAGGAGGTAGTGGAAATTATCCACCGGGTGAACCGCCATTGGCAGGAGACCAATCCCGAACACGGACGTGCCTTCTGGGACAATGCCGCCTATCACACCGGTAACATGGAAGCCTATTTCCTGACGGGTGATACCAACTACTACAACTTCTCGGAGGCTTGGGCCGTTCGCAACGAATGGAAAGGGGCAAAAAGTGACGACAAGGCCGAGTGGAAATACAGCTACGGCGAAAGTGACGACTATGTGCTTTTCGGCGACTATCAGATATGCTTCCAGGTGTATGCCGACCTCTATACGGTAAAGCCCGATACGCAGAAGATAGCCCGTGCCCGCGAAGTGATGGAATATGAAATGAGTACCCCCAACCATGACTATTGGTGGTGGGCCGATGGGCTTTACATGGTGATGCCTGTCATGACGAAGCTGTACAGGCTGACCGACAACCCTCTGTACCTGGAAAAACTGCACGAATACTGGACGTATGCGGACAGCCTGATGTATGATTCGGAAGCCGCCCTCTACTACCGCGACGGCAAATACGTTTATCCGGCCCACAAGAGTGCCAACGGCAAGAAGGACTTCTGGGCACGTGGCGACGGGTGGGTGCTGGCTGCCCTCTCCAAAGTGTTGAAAGACCTGCCGCAAGACAACGCCTACCGGCAGGAATACGTTGACCGCTACCGTAGTATGGCTCAGGCCGTTGCCGCCTGCCAGCAGCCTGAAGGCTACTGGACGCGCAGTATGCTCGACCCCGAACATGCGCCGGGTCCTGAAACCAGCGGAACGGCATTCTTTACCTACGGACTGCTGTGGGGCATGAACAACGGTTATCTGGACAAGGCTACCTACGAACCCGTGGTGATGAAAGCCTGGAACTACCTCACCACCGTTGCCTTGCAGTCCGACGGCAGTGTGGGCTACGTGCAGCCCATCGGCGAAAGGGCCATTCCGGGACAGGTGGTAGATGCTCATTCAGTCACGCCTTTCGGCACGGGTGCTTTTTTGCTGGCTGCTTGCGAGATGGTGCGCTATGACATGCAGTAATTGAATAAGATTTGTGTATCATGGGAAACTTGATGAAACGAATGGCAGGTGTGCTTTGCCTGCTGGCGGTCGGCACGTTGTCGGCCTTGTCCCAAAAGTCCGTGGAAGAAAAGGACTATGTGGCCTATCTGTTTGTTTACTTCACCGGTAATCATATCAGTGAAGAAGCCGTTTGTTTTGCCGTCAGCATGGACGGCTATTCCTATTGGGCATTGAACGGCGGAAAGCCGGTGCTGGACTCCAAAGTCATCAGTTCTACCGGGGGAGTGCGGGACCCGCACATATTGCGGTGCGAGGACGGGAAAACCTTCTATATGGTGGTGACTGACATGGTGTCCGGCAACGGTTGGGACTCCAACCGCGCCATGGTGATGCTGAAGTCCACCGACCTGGTGCACTGGACACATTCTGTCGTCAATATGCAGAAACGGTATGAAGGCCAGGAACAGTTGAAGCGGGTGTGGGCGCCGCAAACCGTTTTCGACCCCGAAGTGGGGAAATATATGGTTTATTGGTCCATGCAGTATGCCGGCGGTCCGGACATCATCTACTACGCATACGCCAATGCCGACTTTACCGACCTCGAGGGGGAACCCAAGCCGCTGTTCATCCCTGAAAACAAGCTTTCGTGCATCGATGGCGACATCGTGTACAAGGACGGGATGTTCCATCTCTTCTATAAGACAGAAGGACACGGCAACGGCATCAAGGTGGCCACCACACACTCGCTGACTTCCGGGCAATGGACAGAATACCCCGACTACAAGCAGCAGACCACCGAAGCCGTGGAGGGAGCCGGCACCTTCAAGCTGATAGGGCAGGACAAATACATCCTGATGTACGACGTCTACATGAAAGGACGTTACCAGTTTACCGAAACAACCGACTTGCAACACTTCAAGGTCATCGACCACGAGATAAAGATGGACTTCCACCCCCGCCACGGCACCATCATTCCCATTACGCGCGACGAACTGATGCGTGTGACCGGACAATGGGGCAAACCCGCCGAACTGGGTGAATTGCCCGGCAACCCGGTGCTGCCCGGTTTTCACGCCGACCCGGAGATACTCTACTCCCGCCGGACGGGCAAATATTACATCTACTCTACCACCGACGGCCAGCCCGGTTGGGGAGGCTGGTATTTCACCTGCTACTCGTCCGACGACCGCAAGGTGTGGAACTACGAGGGTGTCGTGCTCGACCTGAAGTCTGAACAGGTGCCTTGGGCGGACGGGAATGCCTGGGCACCCTGCATCGAGGAGAAGCAGCAGAAGGACGGTTCCTACAAGTACTACTTTTATTACAGCGGCAACCCCAAGGATGGGGGCGGCAAACAGATTGGCGTGGCTGTGGCCGACAGTCCGACCGGTCCCTTTACCGACCTGGGGCATCCCATTGTGACCGACTCTCCCGTGGGGAACGGGCAGCAGATAGACGTGGATGTGTTTACCGACCCTGTGTCGGGCAAGTCTTATCTCTATTGGGGGAATGGTTATATGGCCGGTGCCGAACTGGAAAAAGACATGCTTTCCATCAAGAAAAAGACCCTGACTGTGCTCACCCCGAAAGGCGGCACCCTACAGGATTATGCCTACCGCGAAGCTCCCTATGTGTTCTACCGGAACGGCATTTATTATTTCCTCTGGTCGGTGGACGACACCGGTTCGCCCAACTACCACGTGGCTTACGGAACATCCAAATCGCCGCTGGGACCCATCGAAGTGGCGGCTAAGCCTGTCGTGCTGCAGCAAGACCCTTCCAAAGAGATCTACGGGACTGCCCATAACGCCGTGCTTAACATTCCGGGCACCGACCAATGGATTGTGGTGTACCACCGCATCAACAAATGGTACTTGCAGAATGCGCCCGGCATACACCGTGAAGTGTGCATCGACCCCCTGGAGTTCAATGCGGACGGTACCATCAAGCCCGTAGTCCCTTCCAACTGAAAGCGTAAATCAACACAAAAAAAACAACAAGCGATGAAAACAAGATTAATTCCTCTCCTTGGGCTAATGTTCTCGACCGGATTGCTCTCTGCCCAGCAGGCTGTGGTCAAAGGGCCGGACGGAAGGTTGCAGGTGGAGATAGCCTGCACCGATGGAGGGCAAGCCTTCTACACCGTGACCTACGATGGCAAACAAATGCTGGAATCTTCTCCCCTGGGGTTGCGCACCAATGCAGCCGACTTTACCGAAGGACTGAAACCGGACGGGCAGCATACCCGGAGCATCGACACGACCTATGTGTTGGCACACAGCAAGGCATCCAAGGTGCACTACGTGGCCAATGAATTGAGTTGCACGTTCCGCAACGCCCAAGGGCAGTCGATGGATGTCACCTTCCGTGTGAGCAACAACGACGTGGCCTTCCGTTACTTCATTCCCCGCTTGGGGGAAACGGGGAGCGTGCGGGTGATGGAAGAGGCCACCGGTTTCCGTTTTCCTGACAAGACGACCACGTTCCTTTGTCCGCAAAGCGATGCCATGATTGGCTGGAAGCGCACCAAGCCCAGTTACGAAGAAGAATACAAGGCCGATGCCCCGATGGACACTCCCTCGCAATACGGCCACGGTTACACTTTCCCCTGCCTCTTCCGCGTCGGCGAGGACGGGTGGGTGCTGGTGAGCGAGACCGGAGTGGACAGCCGTTACTGCGGTTCCCACCTGAGCGATGCCAAGGACGGGCTGTACACCATCGCCTTCCCCCTGCCTGAGGAAAACAACGGCAACGGAACCGTGGAACCGGCCTTCTCGTTGCCGGGTCATACGCCTTGGCGTACATTGACGGTGGGTGCCACCCTTCAACCCGTCGTGGAGACTACCGTGCCCTGGGACGTGGTGGCCCCCCGGTTTGCCACGAGCCACAGCTACGTGCCGGGGCGGGGCACCTGGAGCTGGATTGTGTGGCAGGACGGCAGCATCAACTACGAAGACCAGGTGCGTTACATCGACTTTGCCGCCGACATGGGGTATGAATATGTACTGATAGACAACTGGTGGGACACCAACATCGGTCGTGACCGCATGGAGCAGCTGGTGCGCTATGCGCAGGGCAAGGGAGTAGACGTATTCTTGTGGTATAGCTCCAGTGGTTATTGGAACGACATCGAGCAAGGTCCCGTCAACCAGATGGACAATCCCATTACCCGCAAGGAACAAATGCGTTGGATGCACCGCATCGGGGTGAAGGGCATCAAGGTGGACTTTTTCGGCGGCGACAAGCAGGAGACCATGCGTCTTTACGAAGCCATCTTGAGTGATGCTGACGACAACGGCCTGATGGTCATCTTCCACGGTTGCACTTTGCCGCGCGGGTGGGAGCGGATGTATCCCAACTATGTAGGCAGCGAAGCAGTGCTGGCATCGGAGAACCTGGTGTTCAACCAGCATTTCTGCGACGACGAGGCTTTCAACGCCTGTCTGCATCCTTTCATTCGCAACACGGTGGGCTGCATGGAGTTTGGCGGCGTATTCCTCAACAAGCGGCTGAACCGCACCAATGACGGAGGAAGTATCCGTCGCACGACCGATGTGTTTCAGCTGGCGACCGCTATCCTCTTCCAGAATCCCATCCAGAACTTTGCCCTTACGCCCGCCAACCTGGAAAATGCCCCCAAGGTGTGCATCGACTTCATGAAGCAAGTCCCCACGACTTGGGATGAAACCCGTTTCCTCGACGGCTACCCGGGCAAGTACGTGGCATTGGCACGCCGGCACGGCGACACCTGGTACGTGGCTGCTGTCAATGCTACCGGAGAACCGTTAAAACTCAATCTCAACCTGCCTGCCTCTGTCGGGAAAACCGTCTTCCTTTACAGCGACGACAAGGCGCTTCAACCCCAGTTGCAGGAACAGACTGTGAAAGTAGGACAGCCTTTGAAGCTCACCGTCCAGCCGCAGGGCGGAGCCGTAATCCGCTATGTGGCGGGAGAATAATGAAGTGGCAAACAAGTGTCGTATAATTAACCAATATAAACCATAAAAGATGAACAAACTACTAATTCTTTTACTCATTTTATGCCGACTGTTTGCGTGGGTGACGCCTGTGCAAGCCGGTGTGAACGATGCGATGAACGAACCGGACTCTGTGAGTCTATTCTCTTATGCCGATGCAGACGGAACGGGCGGACTGAGATTTGCATACAGTACCGACGGGACACAATGGTTCCCGGTGGCGGACGGCTATAAATACTTGGGTTGCGATTTCGGTCCTTGGGGCAGTCAAAAGAAGATGTTCCGTCCGCACCTGATGCAACGCCGCTCCGATGGTACCTGGCACTGCGTCTGGACGGCCACCCAAAGCGGGCAGGTGATGGCGCACGCTGCTTCTGCCGACCTGTTGGAGTGGGGGGCGCAGAGCTATTTCAAGCCTGAAGACGCCGCCCGCTACACACCTGCCGATGCCCTGCCGACGCAGGAAATGACCATTCTGCTGGGGGCGCGGGAAGAAAGCGGATGGGTGCAGCGCGTGCCCTACGCCGTGGTGCAACGCCTCACTGCTTTTGCCGATCATAAGGCCTACCGCAACCGGCTGTACGACGAACGCGCCGAACAGGATCCCGTGCGTTTTGCCGGACTGGAGCCGGTGCGGGCTGACATTACCGTGCACACTGCCCAATCCAAGGAAATCAGCAACCACCTGATAGGCATCTTCTTTGAGGACATCAACTATGGTGCCGACGGCGGACTCTATGCCGAACTTGTGCAGAACCGCGATTTCGAGTATTCTTCGCAAGACCGGGGCGAGTGGGACAGCACCACTGCCTGGCAGTTGGTGAATGCAGAGGGTAAGCCTGAAGATGCCGGGACTGCTTTCACCATCAGCACGGGCAATCCCCTCCACGCCAACAACGCCCACTATGCCGTGCTGAACGTACAGCAACCGGGCATTGCCTTGCAGAACAGCGGCTTCGACGGCATCAGCCTGAAGAAAGGTGAAAAATACGATTTCTCCCTCTACGGCCGTGTGCCGGAAGACAGCAAGGGCGGTAAGATAGCGGTGAGCCTGGTGGACGAGGACGGCAAAACCGTAGCCCAGGCAACCGTCAGCGTCTCTTCCAAAGCATGGAAACAAAGCAAAGCCGTACTGACCCCCACGGCCGATGTGAAGGCAGCCGTGCTCACCCTTCGTCCGCAGGCGGCAGGTTCCTACCACCTCGACATGGTGTCTCTCTTTCCCCGCAACACCTTCAAAGGACGCAAGAACGGCCTGCGTGCCGACTTGGCACAGGCTTTGGCCGACCTGCAGCCGAAGTTCGTCCGTTTTCCCGGAGGCTGTGTGGCACACGGCAACGGGTTGGACAATATTTACGACTGGAAAGGTTCCATCGGCCCGTTGGAAGCACGCAAACCGCTGTACAATCTTTGGGGATATCATCAGACACGCGGCCTGGGATACTTTGAGTATTTCCAGTTCTGCGAGGACATCGGTGCGGAACCGGTGCCCGTGGTGGCTGCCGGTGTGCCTTGCCAGAACTCCGGACGTTGCAGCCACTATGGAAGCGACGAACTGAGTTGCAACGGACAGCAAGGCGGACTGCCCCTGGAAGAAATGCCTGCCTACATACAGGACGTACTCGACCTGATAGAATATGCCAACGGCGATGCACGCACCACCGAATGGGGCAGGAAGCGTGCCGAGGCGGGGCATCCCAAGCCTTTCAACCTGAAGTACATCGGCATTGGCAACGAGGACCTTATCACCCCCATCTTCGAAGAACGTTTCACCATGATTTACGATGCCGTCAAGGAACGCTACCCCGAAGTGACCGTCATCGGTACGGTGGGACCTTTCTACGAAGGTACCGATTACACCGAAGGCTGGAAGCTGGCTTCCAAGCTGCAGTTGCCCATGGTGGACGAGCACTACTACGTTTCGCCCGGTTGGCTCATCCATAACCAGGATTTCTACGACCGGTACGACCGCAACAAGTCCAAGGTCTATTTGGGCGAGTATGCAGCCCACCTGCCGGGTCGTCCGAACAATGTGGAGACTGCTTTGGCCGAAGCCCTCTACCTGACCTCGGTGGAACGCAACGCCGACATCGTGACCATGACTTCCTATGCCCCGTTGTTGGCCAAGGAAGGGTACACGCAGTGGAATCCCGACCTCATTTACTTCAACAACCGGGAGGTGAAGCCGACCGTGGGTTACTATACCCAGCAGATGTACGGCCAGAACTCCGGCAACCGCTACATAGCCTCTACCGTCAACCTGGACAATGCCCGGGATGAGGTGAAGAAGCGTGTGGGCGTGTCGGTGGTGAAAGACGATGCCTCGGGTGACTACATCGTGAAGCTGGTGAACATGCTGCCCGTGGAGGTCTCTGCCAATGTGAACCTGGAAGGAGAAAATCTGCGGCAACCCACTGCCACCAAAACCGTGCTGGCGGGACAACCGGCCGACCAGACCGTCAAGTCTGTGTCGGAAGCGTTTGACATTGCGGGAGATGAGTTCTCTTACGCAATGCCCGCTTACTCGTTTACGGTGATTCGCATCAGTCAGGCAAACGTAAAATAAAGGAAAGGCATTTTCTTTAAACAGCATTATAAACGAAGAAGACATGAACAGACTATCCATATTGGCTCTTGCCCCCCTGTTGGCGGCAAGCAGCCTGTCTGCCCAGCAGCAGGCAAGCCTTCACTCGGGTTATCCCATCGACCCCGTGCCCTTCACTTCGGTGAAGGTGACTCCCGAAAGTTTTTGGGGACAACGGCTCAAAGCCAGCCGCGAAGTAACCATACCGCTGGCTTTCAGCAAGTGTGAAGAAACGGGACGGTACGAGAACTTTGTGAAAGCCGCCCACCCCAGCGACGACTACAAGGTGGAAGGTTTCTCCTTTGACGACACCGACGTGTACAAGACCATCGAGGGAGCCAGTTACTTGCTTCAGACGTATCCGGACAAGCAACTGGAGCAATACATCGACAGCGTGCTGGAGATTGTGGCAGCCGCCCAGGAACCCGATGGATACCTCTACACCGCCCGCACCATGAATCCCAAGCACCCCCATGACTGGGCAGGACCTGAACGTTGGGTGGCAGTTGAAGATCTCAGCCATGAGTTTTACAACTTGGGACACATGATTGAGGGAGCCGTTGCTTATTACCAGGCCACCGGCAAGCGCAACTTCCTGGACATCGCCATCAAATATGCCGATTGCGTGTGCCGGGCCATCGGTGACGGTCCCGACCAGAAGCGGCTGGTACCGGGGCATCAGATTGCTGAAATGGCATTGGTGCGCCTCTATCTGGTGACGGGTGAGGAGAAGTACCTCAAACAGGCCAAATTCTTCCTTGACGCACGCGGCCATACCAGCCGCCGCGATGCCTACAGCCAGGCTCATAAGCCCGTGCTGGAGCAAGACGAGGCTGTGGGACATGCCGTGCGTGCCACCTATATGTATGCCGGCATGGCCGACGTGGCTGCCGTCACGGGCGACACCGCCTATATCCACGCCATCGACCGCATTTGGGACAACATTGTGGGCAAGAAGCTCTACATTACCGGCGGCATCGGTGCGCGTCATGCGGGCGAAGCCTTTGGCGACAACTACGAGTTGCCCAATCTCTCTGCCTACAACGAGACGTGTGCCGCTATCGGCAACGTCTATGTCAATTACCGCCTTTTCCTGTTGCACGGCGAGTCCAAGTACTTCGATGTGCTGGAGCGCACGCTTTACAACGGGCTGATTTCGGGCGTATCGCTCGACGGGGGCTCCTTCTTCTATCCCAACCCGCTGTCTTCCACGGGCGGATATAGCCGCAAACCGTGGTTTGGCTGTGCCTGCTGTCCCAGCAACATCTGCCGTTTCATTCCCTCGCTGCCGGGTTACGTCTATGCGGTGAAGGACGACCAGGTGTACGTCAATCTCTTTCTCTCCAACCGTGCCGAGTTGAAGGTGGGCAAGAAGAAGCTGGTGCTGGAGCAGGAAACCGGTTATCCGTGGAACGGCGACATCCGCGTGAAAGTGGAGCAAGGCAACCTCCCCTTCAAGATGAACATCCGCATTCCCGGTTGGGTGCAGAACCAGGTGGTGCCCAGCGACCTTTATGCTTATGCAGACAGCCTGAAGCCGGGCTACCGCGTGACGGTGAACGGCAAGGAAGTGACGGGCGAACTCCGGAAAGGCTACTTCTGCATCGACCGCAAGTGGAAGAAGGGTGACGTGGTGGAACTGCACTTCGACATGCAGCCCCGCGTGGTGAAGGCCAATGAACAGGTGTGGGCAGACCGTGGACGTGTCTCCATCGAGCGCGGTCCCATCGTCTACTGTGCGGAGTGGCCGGACAACGACTTCAACGTGCATAACATCCTGCTGAATCAGCGTCCTGTGTTCACGGTGGAAGAGCGTCCGGATTTGCTGTATGGCATCAATACCCTCTCGACCGATGTGCAGGTGCTGGGCTACGATGCGGCAGGCAAGCTGTCCACGCGCGATGCCAGGCTGACCCTCATTCCTTATTATGCCTGGGCACACCGGGGCGAAGGGGATATGGACGTATGGCTTCCCATCGAGGTAGGGGCATCGTCGGCCACACCCCTTCAGGGCGAAGTGCAGGAGGACAACGGATTCTTCCATTGAACAGACTTTTTGTATTATATTTAACAACCACTATCGCATCATGAAGAAACAATTCGTTACCGGGCTGTTTGCCGCCCTGGCCCTGACGGCAGGCGCACAGTCTTTCAAGGAATGGCAAGACCCCGAAGTCAATGCCGTGAACCGTGCACCCATGCACACCAGCTACTTTGCCTACGAGTCGGCCGAGGCTGCCGCCAAGGGTAAGAAAGAACTATCGTCCAACTTCATGTCAATGAACGGCAACTGGAAATTCTTCTGGGTGAAAGATGCCGGTTCCCGTCCCACTGACTTCTGGAAACCGGGCTTCAACGACCGGGGCTGGGACGACATGCCCGTGCCCGGCATCTGGGAACTGCATGGCTATGGCGACCCCATCTATGTCAACACGGGTTATGCCTGGCGCAACCAGTTTGAGAACAACCCGCCCGAAGTGCCGGTCGACAACAACCACGTGGGTTCCTACCGCCGCGAGTTTGTGGTGCCTGCCTCGTGGAAGGGCAAAGACATCATTGCACACTTCGGTTCCGTGACCTCCAACATGTATTTGTGGGTGAACGGACGCTACGTGGGTTACAGCGAAGACAGCAAGCTGGAAGCCGAGTTCAACCTGACTTCCTACCTCAAGCCGGGAGAGAAAAACCTCATCGCTTTCCAGGTGTTCCGTTGGTGCGACGGCACGTATCTGGAGGACCAGGACTTCTTCCGCCACACCGGCGTGGCGCGTGACTGCTACCTCTATGCCCGCGAGAAGAGGCGCATCGAGGACATCCGCATCACTCCCGACCTGGACGAAGCCTACAAGGATGGTACCCTGACGGTGGAACTGAGCCTGAAGGGCGGCGGCACTGCAAACCTGGAACTCCTGGATGCCGCAGGCAAGCAGGTGGCTACCGCCACGGCCAAGGGCAGCGGCACCGTGACCATGAGCGTGGAAAACCCGCTGAAGTGGACGGCCGAGACCCCCAATCTCTACACCCTGCGTGCCTCCCTGCAAGGCGGCAGCGAAGTCATTCCTGTCAAGGTGGGTTTCCGCAAGATAGAGCAGAAGGGCGGCCAGATTCTGGTGAACGGACAACCGGTGCTCTTCAAAGGAGCCAACCGCCACGAGATGGATCCGGACGGTGGCACGCACGTGTCGAAGGCACGTATGCTGGAAGACGTGCTGGTCATGAAGAAGCTCAACATCAATGCCGTGCGCACCTGCCACTACCCCGACGACGCCTATTGGTATGAACTCTGCGACCGCTACGGCCTCTACATGGTGGCCGAGGCCAACGTCGAGTCGCACGGCATGGGCTACCGCGAAAAGACACTGGCCAAACGCGCCGACTACAAAAAAGCGCACATGGAGCGCAACATGCGCAACGTGCAGCGCAACTTCAACCATCCCAGCATCATCTTCTGGTCGTTGGGCAACGAAGCCGGTTTCGGTCCCAACTTTGAGGAAGCCTACCGCTGGGTGAAGGCCGAAGACCCCAGCCGTCCCGTCCAATACGAGCAGGCGCACGGCAACGAATTTACCGATGTGTATTGTCCCATGTATGCCGACTACAGGCGCATGGAGGAATATGCCAAACGCACCGACCTGACCAAGCCCCTCATCCAGTGCGAATATGCCCACGCAATGGGTAACTCGCAGGGAGGCGTCAAGGAATACTGGGACCTCATCCGCAAGTATCCGCACCTGCAGGGCGGTTTCATCTGGGACTTCGTAGACCAGTCCATCCGCTGGAAGAACAAGGACGGTGAAACCTTTTACGCCTATGGCGGCGACTTCAACCGCTACGACGCTTCAGATGCCAACTTCTGCGACAACGGCCTCATCAGTCCCGACCGCGTGCCCAATCCCCATGCCTACGAGGTGGCTTACTACTACCAGAACATCTGGACCACCCCCGCCGACCTGGAGGCAGGCGAGGTGAACGTGTACAACGAAAACTTCTTCCGCGACCTCTCGGCCTACTACATGGAGTGGGAAGTCCTGGTCGGCGGCACACCTGTCCGCTCGGGACGCATCGAGAACCTCGACGTGGCTCCGCAGCAGACGGCCCGCATCAAGCTCGATCTGGGCAAATCCTGCAAGTGCGGCAAAGAGCGTCTGCTCAACGTGACCTACCGCCTGAAGAATGCCGAAGGCGTGCTGCCCGCCGGCTTTGCCGTGGCCGCTGACCAGCTGGTGCTGAACCCCTACAAGGCTCCCGCGCTCGAACTGAAGAACGTGGAGACGGCCAATGCACCCGCCGTGGCACCGCAGGTGGACGAAAGCGACTGGGCCTACCTGATTGTGCGTGGCGAAGACTTCCGCCTCGAGTTCAACAAGCACACGGGCTACCTGACCCGCTACAACGTGGCAGGCACCGAACTGATGGCCGAGGACGCTGCCCTGACTCCCAACTTCTGGCGTGCGCCTACCGACAATGACTTCGGTGCCAACCTGCAACAGAAGTTCGCGGCCTGGAAAGAACCCGGCATCAAGCTGACCGGCTTCGAGTGGGAGACGACAGACAACCAGGTGAAAGTGACTGCCAGCTACGACATGGAGAAAGTGTCAGCCAAGCTCAGCCTCACCTACCTCGTCAACAACCGGGGCGCCGTCAAGGTGACGCAGCAGATGACCGCCTCGTCCGATGCCGGCGAGGTAAGCCCCATGTTCCGCTTCGGGATGCAGATGCAGATGCCCAAATCGTTTGAAACGGTGGAATACTACGGACGCGGCCCCATTGAGAACTATGCCGACCGCAACCACTGCACGCCCATCGGCATCTACCGCCAGAGTGTAGACGAGCAGTATTATCCCTACATCCGCCCGCAGGAAACCGGCACGAAGACCGACATCCGCTGGTGGAAGCAACTCAACGCGGCAGGCACGGGTCTGAGAATTGTGGCCGAAGCTCCTTTCTCGGCATCGGCGCTGCACTACACCATCGAGTCGCTGGACGACGGCTGGGAGAAACACAACAGACACCCGTTCGAAGTGCCCGAAGCCGACCTCACCAACCTCTGCATCGACAAGGCGCAGATGGGTCTTGGCTGTGTCAACAGCTGGGGCGCATGGCCGCTGCCGCAATACCAGTTGCCCTACGGCGACTACGAGTTCTCCTTCATCATGACACCGGTGCGCAACCAGTACTGATGAAAAATGAAGAATGAAGAGTGAAGAATGAAGGCATTCTTCGGAGAAACAGGAAAAGGAGGGTGGAGGGAAGCCGGCCGCCCTCCTTTTTTTGATACGGGAAGTCCCTGAGAAAAATAGAAAAACAGAAAAGACAGAAGATATGAAATGCATCCGTTGGAACGTACTGCCGGTAGTCCTGTTGCTGGGCTGCGGCACGTTGCAGGCGCAAGGCACGGCAGACGACTACCGCCGTGCTTTCGGCCTGAGAGAGAAATACAGCAACAAAGTGTTTTACGCCGATGTCACGCCCCACTGGATTGACGGCACGCACAGCTTCTGGTATGTGCGCCGGGCTCCCGAGGGGAACACCTACGTGGTGATGGATGCGGACAGGCAGCGGCGCACGGACCTTTTCGCGCACGCCAGACTGGCCGATGCCTTGTCCGGAGCCGTCGGGCGCGAGGTGAAGCCCGAAGCCCTCGCCCTGGAACAGCTGGAGGTGAACGGCGGACTGGACACGCTGCGCTTCGTGTTCGACGGCAAACGGTGGATTTACGCCGTGCGCAAGAACCGCCTGACCGACCTCGGCGTTTTGCCCCCGCGCGAGCCGGAACCCCACTGGATGGTGGTGGACGAGGAGAAGGAAGCCGACCCCGTGCCCTCGCCCGACGGACGCTACACGGCTTTCGTCAAGGACCACAACATCTGCGTCGTCGAAACGGCCACCGGCATCACGAAGCAACTCAGCATAGACGGCACGCCGGGCAACTACTATTCTGCCTACATCCAATGGTCGCCCGACAGCAAGAAGGTGGCCGCCTGCAAGATACGTCCCGCCGAGAAGCGGTATGTCTACTACGTGGAGTCGTCGCCCGCCGACCAGCTGCAGCCCAAGCTCCACAAGCAGGAGTATGCCAAGCCCGGCGACGAACTGCGCTTCAAGCTGCCCTGCATCTACGAGGTGGAGACGGGACGCGCCGTCATCCCGGACACCCGGCTGCTCGACCGGCAGTATGAACTGCTGGAGATGCAGTGGGACAGCGACAGCCGCGCCCTCACCTTCGAGTACAACCAACGCGGCCACCAGGTGTACCGCCTGCTGGAGCTTTCGGTTGAAACGGGCGAGGTGCGCCCCCTCATCGAGGAGAGCAGCGACAAGTATGTCAACTATCCCCGCATCTTCCGCCACCACCTGAAGGATGGCCGCCACGTCATCTGGAGCAGTGAGCGCGACAACTGGAACCACCTCTACCTGTACGACCGCACCACGGCTGCCCCCGTGCGCCAGATTACGCGGGGCGAGTGGTACGTGCGCGAGGTGGTGAAGGTGGACGAGGAGAACCGGCAAATCTATTTCACGGCCAACGGCGTGCAGCCCGATGAAGACCCTTACCTCATCCGCTACTACCGCATCGGCTTCGACGGAGAGGGCATGACCTGCCTCACGCCCGACGAAGGGATGCACCGGGCTTGGTTCTCGGACGATATGCGCTACCTGGTAGACGTTTACTCCACGGTGGACAAGGCTCCCGTGACCGTGCTGCGCAGTGCCGCCGACGGGCGGGTGCTGGCCACCGTGGAGCAGGCCGACATCAGCCGCCTGGAAGCCGAAGGCTGGAAAGCCCCCGAGGTGTTCACCGCCAAGGGACGCGACGGGCAGACGGACATGTGGGGCATCATCATCCGTCCCACCAACTTCGACCCCTCGAAGAAGTACCCCGTGCTGGAGTACATCTATCAGGGGCCGGGCGACCAGTACGTGCCCAAGACGTTCATCCCCCACAACTACTACATGACCTCCATTGCCGAACTGGGCTTCATCGTGGTGATGGTGGACGGCATGGGCACCTCCTTCCGTTCGCGCAGCTTCGAGAACATCTGCCACCACAACCTGAAGGATGCCGGCCTGCCCGACCACATTGCCTGGATCAAGGCCGCTGCCGCCAAGTATCCCTACATGGACATCGACCGCGTGGGCATATACGGCTGTTCGGCCGGCGGGCAGGAATCCATGACGGCTGTGCTCTTCCATCCGGAGTTCTACAAGGCCGCCTATTCGGCCTGTGGCTGCCACGACAACCGCATGGACAAAATCTGGTGGAACGAACTCTGGCTGGGCTATCCCGTGGGCGACGCATACAAAGAAGGCTCGAACGTGGAGAACGCCCACCTGCTGACCCGTCCCCTCATGCTGGTGGTGGGCGAGCTGGACGACAATGTAGACCCGGCTTCCACCATGCAGGTGGTCAATGCGCTCATCAAGGCAAACAAGGAGTTTGAACTGGTGGTCATCCCCGGTGCCCGTCATACGATGGGCGAAGCCTATGGCGAGCACAAGCGTTACGACTTCTTCGTGAAGAACCTGTTGGGTGTCAACCCGCCCCGCTGGGACGAACTGGAGACTGAACAAGCCAATCCATAACCCTTTAACAACCATCTTATGAAAACAATCAGACTACTGGGAGGCATTTGGGCGGCGTGCTGCCTGCTCTGCGCTTGCAGTTCGCAGAAAGCCTCCGCCACGTCGGGCAGCGAAATCGTGCCCAAAGGCACCTGGAACGACACCGACGGCAACTACATCAACGCCCACGGCGGCGGACTGTTGCTGCACGAAGGCAAGTACTACTGGTTTGGCGAGCACCGCCCCGCCAAAGGCTTCTCCACCGAGGTGGGCGTGAACTGCTATTCGTCCACCGACCTCGTGCACTGGACCTGCGAAGGCGTGGCCCTGGCTGTGTCCGCCGAAGCGGGCAGCGAGATAGAGAAAGGCTGCATCATGGAGCGGCCGAAAGTCATCTACAACCCGCAGACCGGGAAGTTTGTGATGTGGTTTCACCTCGAACTCAAGGGGAAGGGCTACGATGCCGCCCGCGCCGGAGTGGCCGTCAGCGACACGCCCCAGGGGCCTTACACCTATGTGGGCTCGGGTCGTGTCAATCCGGGCATCTATCCCGAGAACATGGGCGACGAAGAGCGCAGCCTCACCTGGGATGCCGGAGAATACAAAGAATGGTGGACGCCCAAGTGGCGCGAAGCCGTGGAGAAGGGTCTCTTCGTGCAGCGCGACCTGGAGTCCGGGCAGATGTCCCGCGACATGACCCTCTTTGTGGACGACGACGGCAAGGCATACCACATCTATGCGTCCGAGGAGAACCTCACCCTCCAGATAGCCGAACTGAGCGACGACTACCGTTCGCACTCCGGCCGCTACATCCGCCTCTTTCCCGGCGGACACAACGAGGCACCGGCCATCTTCAAGCACCGGGGTACCTATTGGCTGATTTGCTCGGGCTGCACCGGCTGGGCACCCAACGAGGCACGGCTTTTCTCGGCCTCCTCCATCTGGGGGCCGTGGACGCAACACCCCAACCCGATGCGGGGCGAAGGCGCAGACAAGACCTTCGGCGGACAGGGCACCTACGTCTTGCCGCTGGGCGACGGACGCTTCATCTTCATGGCCGACGTGTGGAAACCGGACAGCCTGATGTATTCGGGTTACATCTGGCTGCCCATCGAGTTTGATGCTGACGGAATGCCCGTCGTCGCCTGGAAAGACCGGTGGACACTTGAAAAAACTCAGTAACCATGCTTGCACTGGAAGAACTGCTCATCGAAACGGACTCGGACTTGTCCATCGTGGAAACCGTGGTCATCGGCTTTGACGACAGTGGCCGCCTGGTGTTGGAATACAATCACAGGAATTATGACGACCCGTCGTTGTCTTACACCCGGCGTGCGATTGCCGAAAAGGAGGAAGCGTATGTTTTGGCCAAAAGACTGAATGTGTCTTTGGTGCAGCTTCCTGCCGACGCATTCAGGCGGTTCGGCGTTCAACCTTTTGGCCAGGCACTCCCGTCGGAGGGTTGTGCCCTGTTCAAGGCGGTATTGGACTTTTTTGTTTCTCAAGGGGTGAGGTACCGGCTGGAAGGCAAGCGGTAGTCTCCGGCATCTTTCTTGAAATCTGCAAGTTTTATTCTGTAAAGATGTAAAACTTGC
>CAYPUJ010000018.1:0-27720 GCA_964413805.1 uncultured Bacteroides sp.
ATCTTTGGAACATGGGAATAGCAAGATTTTCCTTTGAGACACAAATTGCAATGGAGTTTATATCGGATAATTGTGTATATGAAAAAGATGTATAGACTTAAAAATCTCATGTTGATAGCTATACTATTTATAGTTGCTACGATTCCTTCAGAAGACTTCCTGTCTGCTGCTTATGTTCTGAAAAGTGCAATAGCTTTGATACTTGCATTTATAGTTTGTTTTCTTATTTGGAAGAGAAATCTGTATGAAAAATAATAGAGTCTATGAAAATTGGTTCTTATAAATACAGTCGTATATTTTATTGTGGATTAATAGCCGGTGTAGCAATCGGAATATTTATAGTGTCGTATTTTCTTATATGCTATAATACACCAGTTGCCCGTTTCCATGCTTCATTAAATGATGAAGATTGTCTGCAGATTCAATTATCAGATAAGCATTATGTGTTTGATACCGGGGCGGATGTGACTCTTATTTGCTCGGACACAATACCAGGAAAATCTGTCTTCTCTGTAAAAAAAGATATCATTGATATACATGGTAATAAAGTACAGAACAAAGTATACCTTTTAAATCACTTTAAGTTGGGTGAACTGGAAACAAGGTTTCAGACCTGCATGATAATTCCTAAAGACTTTTTGTCTGGTAATGCCAGTGGCATATTGGGAACAGATATTATCAGTAGAACAAACTGGTGCATTGATTTTAAGGAGAAGAATATAACAGCCGGTTCAACTGTTCCGGAACATTACGATTTTATGTTGGAATATAATGTTAAGAACAACCTGTATTATACAGACATGAAGATAGGAAATTTGAGTGTCAAGGATATCCTGATAGACACCGGATACAGTCTTAGTGATTTTGTACTTGAAGATAAAATCAGGCAAAGTTTGAAAGGTCTTGAGTTCAGTAAAACTGATACATGCTTTTCGTTTATAAATGCCAAGAAGGTGTATGAATTCTACAGTAAGAGCGAATGTCGCCTGAATGACATGTATATTGAGGATGTTACCTTCTCTTTTTCAGCGAATAGAAATATTATCGGCCTCGAATTTTTCAAACGGTTTTCATCAGTATATATTGACTCGGATAACTGTGCGATATACTGCTGTAAATAACAACCCGTTGGCGGAATTAGTTTGAGCGGAGAATTATGTTTAAAAAGTTGCGCATATCGCTGATTTTATCAACTTAGTGTTTCCAACGTCATTTTAAGTTTAACCCAAATCGGTCATTAGGATTCCTCAGTGTCGTATGGCAACGGGAAATCCTAATGACCGATTTGGGATTAACAACATCAACGGTCCGGAAATCCGGACGAAAGAACGGCCAAGTGGCTACCGCCAACCAGAGCAACCCGGCAAACCTATACGGCTTCGCCTTTGAGCGTGGCCGGACCGGCTTCCGTCACCTTCACCTGGACAAACTCACCGATGCGGTGCGTGCCACGGTCGAACACGACGACACGGTTCTGCTCCGTGCGGCCATACAACTGGTCGCGGCTGCGCTTGCTGACCCCTTCCACCAGCACCTCGCAGACACGGCCCACGCAACGGGCGTTTGACTCGGCGGAAAGGCGGTTCTGGAGGGCAATGATTTCGTTGAGGCGACGCACCTTCACGTCGTCGGGCACGTCGTCGGGCAGATGTTTGGCGGCATAGGTGCCGGGACGCTCGGAGTACTTGAACATGAAAGCCGAGTCGTAGCCGCACTCCTCCATGAGCGAAAGCGAAAGCCGGTGGTCTTCTTCCGTCTCGCCGGGGAAGCCGGAAAAGATGTCGGTGGACAGGCCGCAGCCGGGGACGATGCGGCGGATGGCTGCCACGCGGTCCAAGTACCATGCGCGGGTGTAGCGGCGGTTCATCAGCTTCAGGATGCGGTCGCTCCCGCTCTGCACGGGCAGGTGGATGTGGCGGCAGACGTTGGGCACACCGGCAATGACGTGCAGCGTCTCGTCGCTCATGTCCTTGGGGTGCGAGGTGGTGAAGCGCACACGCATCTCCGGCACGGATTCTGCCACGGTGCGCAGCAGCATGGGGAAAGAGACCACCGTGCCGTCCGGCTGCTCAAAGCGGTAGGAGTTGACGTTCTGCCCCAGCAGCGTCACCTCCTTGTAGCCCCTGGAAGCGAGGTCGGCCACTTCGCGCAGGATGCTCTCCACGTCGCGGCTCCGTTCGCGTCCGCGCGTATAGGGCACGATGCAGTAGGTGCAGAAGTTGTTGCACCCGCGCATGATGGACACGAAGCCCGACACCCGGTTGCCGCTGATGCGCGAGGGGATGATGTCGCGGTAGGTCTCGGTGGTGGACAGTTCCACGTGGATGGCCTTTTCGCCTGCCTCCACGGCGGCAATCAGGTCGGGCAGGGCCAGGTAGGAGTCCGGCCCGGCCACCAGGTCGGCATGATGGCGGGCGATGAGGTCTTCCTTCACCCGCTCGGCCATGCAGCCCAGCACGCCGACAATCAGCCGCCGCCCCTTCTTCTGTAGCGAATGGAAATAGTCCAGCCGGCTCAGTATCTTCTGCTCGGCATTGTCGCGCACGGAACAGGTGTTGAGGAACACGGCATCGGCTTCGTCCAGAGTCCGGGCAGGGGCATAGCCCGCCATTTGCATGACCGAGGCGATTACTTCACTGTCTGCCACGTTCATCTGGCAGCCATAGGTTTCGATGAACAGCTTCTTGCCGCCACCGTCAGTTGCAGATTTAAAGTCTGCTCCCGTTGTTTCTTTTGTCATTTTAATGCTTTTTCGTAGTTTTTATTCACGCGGATTCACACACCGCCATTCGGGCGCAAAGATACGCCTTGCGCGGCAATTTATCGGTCGATGGTCGATAAAAATACATTTTCTGTCGAGGGAAAGCCGGTGTAAGCTAATTAATGTTAACGCGCGGGCGTTTTTAAAAGCAATGTTTGCTTTTCACGGAATAAATCTACACCTTTGTGCCATGAAAGAAACATTAGATTTTTTCATAGTTAAGGTTTAGGTTAAAAAAATTAAGGGGAGCTGTGAAGCTGCCCTTTTTTTCATGTCAAAAACCTTGGCAACTACGGGTTAAATCCTTACCTTTGGCAACCGAAACCAAACTAACCCGCCGTCCGTATGGAAGATGTTGTTGACATTACCCAGATTTTCAGGTTTTTGCTGGTCGCCTTTATCATCGGCATCGCAGTGATAAGAACGAAAACAAGCCGAAAAACGGCACCGTCCGCGCCTCCCTTGCCCCAGAACCGGAAAAGGGAGCGGATTCCCCGCAACAAACCACACAAACCGGAACCGCAGGCAAGCACGGCATCTCCGGAACCTGTGACCAAGACAGCCCCCCGGCGTCCCCAATCCCCCATCCCCGCACCGAAAGAGACAGGACAGCCCGCTGTGGTGGACACGGGCAACATCGAGGAGGTGCGCAAAGGCATCATCTGGTCGGTCATCCTCCAGCGGCGGTTCTGAACCGGATCACCCAAAACAAAATTAATCTACTAAAAAAATATGACATTCAATCACATTTCGGCAGCAGAAGCTGCAAGCCTCATCAGACATGGCTACAACATCGGCCTGAGCGGGTTTACCCCTGCGGGGACCCCAAAAGCCGTCACAGCCGAGTTGGCAAAAAGGGCGGAAGCAGAACATGCCCAGGGCAATCCGTTCCAAGTGGGAATCTTCACCGGAGCCAGCACCGGAGAATCGTGCGACGGCTGCATGGCACGCGCGAAAGCCATCCGCTACCGCGCTCCCTACACCACCAACATCGACTTCCGCAAGGCAGTGAACAACGGCGAAATAGCCTACAACGACATTCACCTTTCGCAGATGGCGCAAGAACTGCGCTACGGTTTCATGGGCAAGGTGGACGTGGCCATCGTGGAGGCCTGCGAACTGACACCCGACGGGAAAATCTACCTGACGGCGGCGGGAGGCATCGCACCCACCATCTGCCGGATGGCAGACCGCATCATCGTGGAACTGAACGCGGCGCACAGCCGGAACGCGATGGGGCTGCACGACGTGTACGAACTGCAGGATCCTCCCGGAAGGCGCGAAATACCCGTCTACAAGCCGAGCGACCGGATCGGGCTGCCCTACGTTCAGGTAGACCCCAAGAAGATTGTGGGCGTGGTGGAGACAGACTGGCCCGACGAGGCACGTGCCTTTACCGACCCCGACCCGCTGACAGACCAAATCGGGCGGAACGTGGCAGACTTCCTGGCAGCAGACATGAAGCGGGGCATCATCCCGGGTTCGTTCCTGCCCTTGCAGTCGGGCGTGGGCAACATCGCCAACGCGGTGCTGAACGCATTGGGGAACGACCAGAGCATCCCGCCCTTCGAGATGTACACGGAGGTGATTCAGAACGCCGTCATCGGGCTGATTCGCAAAGGGCGCATCAAGTTCGGGAGCACCTGCTCGCTGACGGTGACCAACGACTGCCTGCAAGACATATACAACGACATGGACTTCTTCCGCGACAAGCTCGTGCTGCGGCCCTCGGAAATATCGAACAGCCCGGAAGTGGTGCGCAGGCTGGGGGTCATCTCCATCAACACAGCCATCGAGGTGGACTTGTACGGCAACGTCAACTCCACCCACATCGGAGGCACCCGGATGATGAACGGCATCGGCGGGTCGGGCGACTTCACGCGCAACGCCTACATCAGCATCTTCACCTGCCCGTCGGTGGCCAAGGAGGGACGCATCAGTGCCATTGTGCCGATGGTGTCGCACCACGACCACACGGAACACGACGTGAACATTGTCATCACCGAACAGGGCATCGCCGACCTGCGGGGCAAGGGTCCGAAAGAACGGGCGCAAACCATCATCGACAACTGCGCGCATCCGGACTACCGGGAAATCCTGCGGGACTACCTGAAACTGACGGACGGCAAAGCGCAGACACCGCACGCCATCAAACAGGCATTCGCCATGCACTCCGAACTGGCGCAGAGCGGAGACATGAGGAACGTGCACTTCTGATTCCCCATCATGCGTTTGCTTCTGCTTGCACTCTTCAGTAGCCTGCTTTCACCGGCCGCAGCCCAGACAGACAGCACCCGGCTGAGCCGACAACTGGATTCGCTGGTCTGCCACAGGCTGCCGAAGGGTTCGGAAGCGGGTATCTTCCTTTATGACCTTACCGACAACAAACCGCTCTATGCCCACCGCCCCGACCAACTGGGACATCCGGCATCGACCCTGAAACTGCTGACGGCCATCACCGCGCTGGCGCAACCGGAAGCCGACGAGCCTTTCCGCACCGAAGTGTGGTACCGGGGGATATTGCAGGGCGACACCCTGCGGGGAGACCTCTACGTGGTGGGCGGCTTCGACCCGGAGTTTGACGAAGAAGCCCTGGACTCGCTGGTGAGGGCCGTCGCACAGGCTCCGTTCCGTGTCGTGGACGGCAGCATCAGGGGCGACGTTTCGCTGAAAGACTCACTCTACTGGGGCAACGGCTGGCTGTGGGACGACAACCCGGCCGCTTTCCAACCCTACCTCTCGCCGCTGATGCTGAACAAAGGGGTGCTGACCGTGACTGCACGCCCGGGCGCACAGCGCGGAGACACGGCACAGCTGGTATGCAGCCCGGCATCGACCTACTACACGGTGGAGAACCATACCCGCACCCACACCCCCGGTGCAGGACGGTTCGGCGTGACGCGCAACTGGCTGGAAGGCGGAAACCGGGTCTGCGTGAGCGGGAACGTGGACGGCCTGCGCAGCGGAAGCATCAACCTGGCCTACTCGGAACGGTTCTTCATGCACACCTTTGCCGAACGGCTGCGCAAGGCAGGGGTGGTGTGTACCTCGGAGAGGGAATATGCGTTTGGCGAGCACTGTCGGGACAGCCTCTCGGTGCGGCTGGCCGTGTACGAGACACCGGTGCGTGCCGTCATGGACCGGCTGATGAAGAAGAGCGACAACCTGAACGCAGAAGCCATGCTCTGCCGGCTGGGTGCTCAACGGACGGGCAAGAAACACATCCAAGCCGATGACGGGCTGGAAGCCGTCCGCGCACTGATAAAGGAACTGGGACACGACCCCGCCCGTTACAAACTGGCCGACGGCTGCGGGCTGTCCAACTACAACTTCGTCTCGCCCCGCCTGCTTGTGGACTTCCTGCGCTATGCATACGCCCGCACGGATGTGTTCCGGAAACTGTACAGAAGCCTGCCCACGGCTGGCATGGACGGCACACTGAAAAACCGCATGAAAGGCACCCCCGCCTACCGCCGCGTACACGCCAAGACCGGCTCGTTCACCGGAGTGAACTGTCTGGCCGGTTACATCGAAACGCAGCAAGGGCACTGGATTGCCTTCGCCATCATGAACGAAAACGTTCTCTCGGCCCGCGAAGCCCGCCGCTTCCAAGACAAAGTCTGCGAAACGGCCGTTGTGCTGTGCCCCGAAACCCCTTAACACGGTTGCAATACGGATTACACCGTTTCTTCACAGACCTGTCGCTTGTTTGTTATACGGCCTGTCTACTTTTGCGGCATCAACTTTAAACTCAACACCCAAAATGAAGACAACAAGAAACAAGCGAATCTCATTACTGTTTTCAGTACTCCTGCTCGCGGGCGGAGCCTTGTTTGCGCAAAACGACCGGGCCGTTATTTCGGGCATCGTGACCGATGAGACAGACCTGGAAGTCATCGGAGCCACCGTGCAGGTGAAGAACGAGTCAACCGGATTCACCACCGGCTCCATCACCAACGGAAACGGCGAATACACCCTCAAGCAATTGCCGCTGGGAGGGCCGTACAGCATCACCGTGTCTTACATCGGCTACAGCGACCAGACCCGGACCGGCTATATGCTGAACCAGGGCGACGTGCTCCGCCTCGACTTCCAACTCAAAGAAGAAGCCGTGGCCATAGAAGCCGTAGAAGTGGTGGCCAACTCCCTGAAGAATACCATCGCCACCACCGGTGCCGCCACCTCCGTCACCGCGCAGGACCTGGAGAGACTTCCGGTGAACGGACGCAACTTTACCTCGCTGGTAGACCTCTCGCCCCTCAGCAACGGGTCCAACCTTTCGGGGCAGCTGGCTTCCTCGACCAACTACACCATCGACGGCATGACGGCAAAGAATCCCACTTCGGGCGGAAGCACGACGAGCCGCAACAGTGTGCCCTATGCCATCTCGATGGAAGCCATCCGCGAGTTTCAGGTGGTGACCAACCAATACGACGTGACCAACGGACGGGCCGGAGGAGGAACGGTGAGCACCGTAACCAAATCGGGAACCAACGTACTGACGGGCAGTGCCTTTGTCTACGGGCGGGCCGACTGGCTTTCCAGCCCCTACGACATCCGGGGAAACAAGCGCGACAATGATTTCTCTACGTACCAGTACGGATTCTCGCTGGCAGGACCCATCGTGAAAGACCGCGCCCATTTCTTCCTCACCTGGGACCACCAGGCAGACTCGCGACCGCTCTACATCGCCGACCTCCAGAACGAATCCGACGAACAGACCTACAAGCTCAGCACCGAGACGCGCGACCGCTTCCTGCAAATCGCACGCGAGAAGTACGGCGTATCGTCCTCGGCGCAGTTCGGAGCCTTCGACAAGAAGCAGAGCACCGATGCCGTGTTCGCCCGCCTGGACTGGCAAATCAACGCCACGAACCTGCTGACCTTTACCGACAACTTCGTGAACGACATGAACAACCTGGGACTGAGCGACAACACCAGCATCTGCCTGTATGAATCGTATGGCAACGTGCATTCGCTCAACAACAGCGCAATGGCAACCCTGCGCTCGGTAGTGGGGCCGCGCGGCACGAACGAACTGAAAGTGCAGCACCTCTATACGCTGGAAGAATCCACGCCCAACGACGAACTGCCTTCCGCCAACATACCACGGGCCATCGTGGAAGACGTGGCATCGACCGTGAACGGCAGCACCGTCTATACGGACATCCAGCTGGGAGGACAACGGTATTGCCCCGAAAACTTCTACAACCACGTGCTCCAGATTGTGGATAACTTCTATTACAACACGGACAGAATCAACTACACATTCGGCGCAGACCTGATGTACACCCACATGAACTCGCGCTACGGAAGCGAAACCAACGGACGTTTCTACTTCAGCGGAATCGATGCTTTCGAGAATCTCCAGCCATACCGCTACGTGCGCGAAGTTTACCTGACCGACGACGACCGTGTGAAGCAGAACATCCTGAACGCGGGTGCCTACGCGCAGATGCAGACCAAGCTGTTCACCGGCTTTGAGGTGGTGGCCGGGCTCCGTCTGGACAATGCCACCTACTTCAACAAGGGCACGTTCAACCAGACCGTGTACGACGAACTGGGGTTGAGAACCGACAACGGACTGTCCACTTTCCAGATACAGCCGCGCCTGCAACTCACCTGGGACATCAACGACAGGCACCGCGACATCATCCGCCTGGGCGGCGGCATCTTTGCTTCGGACATCAACAACTACGCCATGATCAACAACATGGTGTTCGACGGAACCAAGACCGCTTCTCTCGACATCACCGACACACGCTACATACCGACGCCCGACTTCGCCGGTTACCGCCAGGACCCGAGCACCGCACCGGGTGCCGAACTCTTCGACAATCCGGGCGTTGAAATGCTCTACACAATCAACATGAACGGGGCAGACTGCAAGGTGCCGGTCACCTACAAGGCAAACCTTTCGTACACCCATTTCTTCAACGACCGGCTGAAAGTGAGCATCGGCGGATACATGACCCTGGGACGGAACAACTACATGTACGTGGACCGCAACATGGTGGACGAACCCTATTTCCGCATCGCCGCCGAGGGCAACAGAGGTGTCTATGTGCCGGCCGAGAGCATCGACGAGTCCACCGGCATTGCCGACTGGAAGCAGGGGCGCAAGACCGACAAGCTGGGCCGCGTGCTGGAACTGGTGAGCGAAGGCAAGGTAAACCAGTTCGCCTTTGTGGTGGAAGGAACCTGGAGATACTACAAGGACGGGCAGGTTTCGTTCAGCTACACCTGGAACGACACGAAAGACAACACTTCGTACAACGGAAACGTGGCAAACTCGGCAACCCTCTCGCAAATGGTGGTGGATGACCCACGGGACCTGAGCCGGATGACCTATTCCAGCAACCAGTTCCGCCACAAAGTGGTGGCCTATGCCACGGCACCCACCTTCTGGGGCATCAACGTAGGCCTGCGCTTTTCGGGCATCGGAGGCACACGCTACTCCCTGATTGTAAACGGGAATGTGAACGGGGACTTTGTGTCTTCGAACGACCTGGCCTACATCTACAACCCGGATGACCCGTCCACTCCCGAATACCTGCGTGAGGGCATCAACAGCATCCTGAACAACCCGGAAGTGGAATCGAGCCTGAAAGACTATATCCGCAAAAGTTTCGGGAAAGTGGCCGAACGCAACGGCGGGGTGAACGGGTTCTACGGGACATTCGACCTGCGCCTCTCGAAGAACTTCAAGATCTACAGGAAGCAGAACCTGGAAGTGTCGGTGGACATCTTCAACGTGGCCAACCTCCTGAACAAAAACTGGGGAGTGGACCGTTCGCTGGGCAGCCAGAGCATTTATACCATCACAGGCTTTGACCAGGAGAAGAAAGAATATAAATACAACGTGAATACGACTGCCGGCATTTCCAGCCTGAGCGGGAACCCGTATCAAGTACAGATAGGATTGCGCTACGCATTCTGACAGGACTGACAAACATATATCCAAACAATAACCGGACATGAACACAAGAAAACTTCTCATCGCCTGCGCCTGCGTGCTCTTTGCACTGGCAGGCCGGGCACAGACCCAGGTCATCGCGCATCGCGGATTCTGGAAGGCCGAAAGTGCGGCACAAAACTCCATTGCGGCACTGAAGAAGGCTGCCGAAGCCGGACTCTACGGTTCGGAATTTGACGTCCAACTCACGGGAGACGGGGTGGTGATTGTGAACCACGACGACACCGTGGCAGGAATGATTATCGGAGAAAAGCCTTATGGGGAACTGAAGCACCTGAAGCTGAAGAACGGTGAACCCCTGCCCACCCTTGCGGATTATCTGAAGGCCGGGAAGCAACTGGACATCAAACTCATACTCGAAATAAAGCCCCACAAGACCAAAGAACAGGAAGACGAGATAACCGCCACCGTCGTGAAACTGGTGGAGGAAACGGGCATGAGCAGGCAGGTGGAATACATCTCGTTCAGCATGAACATCTGCGAACAGCTCACCCGCCTCGCTCCGGGCTCGGAGATAGCCTACCTGCGGAGCGACATCGCCCCGAAAGACATCAAGGCCAAAGGACTGACCGGCATTGACTATTACTACAAGGTGTTCGACACGCATCCCGAATGGGTGAAAGAAGCACAGGAACTCGGACTGAAAGTGAACGTATGGACAGTGAACGAAACTGCCGACATGCAGAAACTGATCGGCATGGGCGTGGACTACATCACCACCGACCGGCCACTGGAAGCGAAAGCACTTGTTGAATAGGCAGATTCATACGATTGTCACGCAAAAGAAGCAGGGATGCAACACCGCATCCCTACTTTTGTGCTGTCAAACAAAAAGCATAAGGATATGAAAACGACATTCGCAAAAAGCATTCTTTTAGGACTGTTTGCCGCCTGCCTTGCATCGGCAGCCCGTGCCGAAGATGCGGGAAAGGAAAACAAACGTGCCGGCGCAACCGTCAAAGTACTGGTAGTGGGACTGGACAAGGTCTGCTCCAACTACTTCCCTGCCCCCATGATTGCGGAAGAAACCGGAATCCCCGAAGACAGCATCGGCGACACCTACAACCGCATCATCACCGACAACATCATCCAAACCAACAAGAACAAGGACTACACGTTTCTCTCCTCCGACATCTTTTCCGAAGCCGAGAGCCTCGTGAGCGGAATCAGGCTCAACGGAGAGAACGAAGAAAGCTACGCCGATTTGAGCCTCATCGACCGCCAAAGCTACGATTGCCTGCTGGACAGGGCCGATGCGGACTACGTGCTTTTCCTCAACCAGCATTACCTGAAATGGCAGGAGAAGCCGTTGCACACCCTCTTCCACTTTGTCAGCTACTCGCTCTACGACCGCAACCGGCAGGAAGTGACCAAAGGGAACAATTACTTCACCTGCATGAACCTGGAGAAAAGCGACAAACTGGCCAAGGCAAGCCGGAAGAGTTCTTCGAAAATCGCAGCAGAGGTCATCAAGAGCATCAGCAAAAGAAAGGAAAGCCGTTTATAGGAATCCTCTTACCTCTCATCATCCTACGTGTAATGCGCAACCGGGATACCTGCACGGAGCGTGTTCCGTGCCTGTAATCCGGAAATGGATTGCCTGCACGGAGCACGCTCCGTGCAGGCATCCCGGAAACGCATAAGAAGGCAAAATAATCATTCTTTCAGTCAAAAAGGGAAGAAGCCGACGGACGGGATTTGCCTACTTTTGTCCGAAACAAACCCATAAACAAGGAAACGCCATGAACCACTCTCCCATTTCCTATGCCGCCGCAGGGCTGCTGATACTTCCCGCCACAACGGCCTGTAACCGGCAAGCCGACAAGGAGGCCACCCCGGAACGTCCCAACATCGTTTTCATCCTGGCCGACGACCTGGGCTTTTGCGACCTTGCCTGCTACGGCAACCACCACATCGAAACGCCCAACATCGACCGCCTGGCCGCCACCGGCACCAGCTTCACCCAGTGCTATGCGGGGTCGGGCATCAGTTCGCCTTCGCGCTGTTCCCTCATGACAGGGAGGCACACCGGGCACACCACCATCCGCGACAACTTCTGCCAGGCAGGCGGCATCGAAGGAAAGAAAGGGAACAGCACCATCCGCCGTATGCACATCCTGCCCACCGACACCACCCTGGCCGATGTGCTGGGCGCAGCAGGCTACCGCACCTGCCTGGTGAACAAATGGCACCTGGATGGGTTCAACCCGGAAGCCACCCCGCTGAACCGTGGCTTCGACGAGTTCTACGGATGGCTCATCAGCACCTCCTACTCCAACGACCCTTATTATTACCCCTACTGGCGGTTCAACAACGAGAAGCTGGAGAACATCGATGCCAACAAGGACGACCAACACACCCTGCACAACACGGACATCTCCACAGACGATGCCATCGCCTTCATCCGCCGCAACACCCAACAGCCTTTCTTCCTCTATCTGGCCTATGACGCGCCCCACGAACCTTACATCATCGACGAGACCACGTGGTACGACGACGAGACATGGGACATGAACACCAAACGCTACGCCTCCCTCGTCACACACATGGACCGCGCCATCGGCCGCCTGCTGGACGAACTGGAACGTCTGGGCCTGCGCGAGAATACCCTCATCATCTTTGCCTCGGACAACGGTGCCGCCAAACAGGCTCCCTTGGAGACCCTGGGCTGCAAAGGCGAACTGAAGGGCATCAAAGGACAACTGTACGAAGGGGGCATCCGCGTGCCCTTCATCGTGAACCAACCGGGAAAGGTACCCGTGCAGCAACTGGACAACCTGATTTATTTCCCCGACGTGATGCCCACCCTGGCCGCCCTGGCCGGTGCGGAAGACTACCTGCCCCGCCGCTTTGCCGACGGCATGAACGTACTGCCTCTCTTCTACGGGCAACAGTTGGACACCGACGACCGCCTGCTCTACTGGGAATTTCCGGGCAAACAGCGTGCCGCCCGCCGGGGCGACTGGAAGGCCGTGACCGTAAAGCCGGATGCCCCGCTGGAGTTGTACAACATCCGCAACGACGCAAACGAGTCGGAGAACCTGGCCGGGCGTTATCCGGAAATCCTACAGCAATTAGAGCAGGAGATGGAGACCGCACGTGTGCCCTCACCCAACTGGCCCCTGCCCACCGACTGAGAGGAACCCATAGGAACGAAACGCATTCTTCACTCTTAATTCTTCATTCTTCATTAACATTACATCCAGCAGAGCGTCTCGTCCACATAAGCCACCCGCCGGGTTTCCCGCACCAGGGTGGGAAGGTTGTGGCTCACGAGTAGGATGGCGCACGAACGGTTAAGCTCGGCCAGCAACGGATAGAGGCGCGAAGCAAACTGCTGGTCGATGTAGGTGTCCGGTTCATCCAGGACGAGCACTTCGGGGTCGGCTATGATGGCACGCCCCAACAGGGTGCGTTGCAACTGTCCGCCGCTGAGCGCACCGATGGGACGGCGTTCCAGCCCTTCCAGTCCCATGCGGGTCAGGACCCGGCGGGCTTTCTCGCGGTCGGTGTCCGTGAAGCGGGACACAAGCGGCTTGCGGCAGGCAAGGCCGGAGAGGATGACCTCGCCCACACTGATGGGGAAGCGAAGGTCTATGCGACTGTATTGGGGCAGGTAGCCCACCACGGGCTGCGTGCCGGGCGTGCGGAGCGATGTGCGCACAATGCTGCCCGCCGTGGGTTTCAGCAGGCCCAGGATGCACTTCAGCAGGGTGGTCTTGCCGCCCCCGTTGGGACCGGTGATGCCCAGGTAGTCTCCTGCGTCCACGGTGAGGTTGACGTCGTGCAACACGGTGCGGGTGTCGTAGGCCGCGCAGAGGGATTGTATTTCGATGAGAGGCATGGTGCTTGTTTCTCCTTTCATTTCTTAAAAGATTGGCAACAGTCTGATAGACGGTGCTTAACCATTGCCCTGCAATGCT
The DNA here is from genome assembly GCA_964413805.1 of uncultured Bacteroides sp. GTDB lineage: Bacteria > Bacteroidota > Bacteroidia > Bacteroidales > Bacteroidaceae > Bacteroides. The sequence continues at coordinate 13,661 of CAYPUJ010000018.1, forward strand.
TCTGCCGTCCGCAGCATCTCCTGCTCCCATTCATAGGCGAGGGGATTGATGGGGACGACAACTGCGCCTATCTGCCGGGCGATGAGCTCGGCGTTGCGGCGGTCGAACTCCGGCTGCACGAAGACGATGCGCACTTTCAGCTGTCGGCAACGGTCTATCAGTTCCTTCAGCCGGGCGGGAGAAGGTTCCTTGCCGCCCGCCTCGATGGGGATTTGCAGGAGCCCGTAGTCGCGGGCAAAGTAGGACAAGGCCGGGTGGTAGATGAGGAACACTTCGTCGGCCGTGGGTACATCGAGCATCCCGCGCAACCGTCCGTCAAGGCTGTCGAGGCGGAGGCAAAGGCTGTCAAGGCGGGCATCGTACACGGCACGGTGTTCCGGGTCGAGGGACGAAAGCGCGTCACGGATGTTGCAGGCGATGATGCGGGCATTGGAGGCCGAGCACCACACGTGCGGCTCCACACTCATCGCACGTTCCTCCGCTTCGGCATAGTTGCCGGGCGCATGGGTGTGGACGGGATGGGTGTCGTCATAAATGAGGGGGATGCCTTCCGAGAGGTCGAAGAACGGAAGCCGGGGGGCATTCTGCCGCAGACGCTCCAACCAGACCTGCTCAAAACCGATGTAGCCGATGCGGAGGTAGGCTTTGCTGCGGGCCAGGTCTGCCAACTGTCCGGGCGTGGGGTCGTAGGTCTCCGGGCTGCTGCCTTTGGGCACCATGCTGACCACCTCGTAGCGGTCGCCCGCAATGGCCTCGGTGAAGTAGCGCAACGGTTCGATGGTGACGGTCAGGATGGGTTTCCCCGCTTCCGTTCCGGTCCGGGTGCCCGGACGGCAGGCGGCCAGCAGGAGCAGGAGCAGGGCGGGCAGCCCCAAGAGGGATGTTTGTTTCTTCATATACGGTTGTCGTTTGTTACAGGATTAAAATTACAGCGTCATTTCAGCATAGTCCTCCGGGGACACACGGCATTTCCGGTTCATTGCAGCAGGGGAATAGTCGCCTGCAAGGCCCACAGCATGGCGATGTAGCGGGCAAGTTTCCCCGCAAACATGGCAAGAACGGTCAGCAGCCGGTTGCTGCGCATGAAGCCCAAGGCGATGGCGATGGCTTCGCCCACGAAAGGCAGGAAAGCAAAGAAGGCCATGAGGGCACCCTTGCCCCGGAGGAAGCGTTGCATACGCTCCACCTTCTCGCGCTTCACCTTGAGGTAGCGTTCCACCCAGTCGATGCGTCCCAGCCGCCCCATGTAGTAGCACGTCATGCCACCCAGGGTGTTACCCAGCGCGGCCGACAGAACACAGAGGGTCGGGCTCAGTCCCAGCTTGACCAGCGCGGCCAGCACCAGTTCCGAACTGAACGGCACAATGCTCCCCGCCAGCAGGGCCGAGATGAACAGCCCCACATAGCCCCAGTCTATCAGCAGTTGCACCAGCCCGTCTACGAAAGCGTCCATAGGTTAAAGATAAACAGGATGAACAAACCCGCGAGCGTCCCGATGAAAAACAGGTTGGTGTTCCGCCCGTGGCTCAACACAAACAAATGGCCTGCCAGCACTCCCACGCCCACCATCAGCAGGGGAAGAAGCCGGGCGCACTGCACCGGCTGGAGCAGGGCATAGAGAAACAGGCAACAGTCTACCAGAATCAGGAAGTACAGGTAGCTGCGCGTGCGTATCTTGTCACCGTAGCCCGATGCCAGGCAATGCCCGGCACTCACCACGAACAACACCAGCAGGCAGGCCATCGTCATCACTTCCCACAGCTGGAAACGGAAGGACAAGGGCTGGAAGCGTGCCAGCTCGCGGAAAGGCTCGTAGAGCAGTTCCATCTGCCCGTAGAAGAAGGCGTGCCCGGCCAGGAACCAATAAGGCAGGAGCCAGCCCACCAGCGAAGCGCAGAAACTCCGTACACTGAGCGACTGGAAGCCGTAGGCACCCAGCCAGAAAAGCGGGACGAACAGCGTCAGCTGCGGATAAGCCAGACTCCCCAGCCCGATGAAGGCAAAAGAGTAGAAAAGGTCGGTCGAGGCCTGCGGATTGCGGTAGCTCCTGAACAGGAAAAACAGGGCGGGAAGGAAGGCCGCTGCCGCCACGTTGCCCGCATAGAAGGTGTGCAGGGGGGGAGTGGCCGCCACAAGCAGGAAGAAGACGGATGTCTGCACCGAAGCCCGCATACGGATGATGCCAAACGTATTGTTCAGCCCAATCAGGAAATAGCCCATGACGGCGTAGAGCAGGAAGCCCGCCGCCTGCCCGACCCAGGCGGGCCAGTCCAGACCGTCAAACCACTGCCACAGGAGGTAAGTGCCTGCCTCCGGCATACAGTCGGGGTACACGATACCGCCCACCAGCCAGCAGGCAAGCGCAACAAGCAACGTGACGGGCAGTGTGAGACGCCCCTCCGTCACCCATTCTTGAAATCGCCGGACTCTCACAGGTCAAATCCGATGTCGCGGCGGAAATACTTTCCTTCGAAGTTCAGCATATCGGCTGCCTTGTAGCTCTTTTCCAGGGCTTCCTCCTTGGTCGCGCCGTAGGAGCAGACGGCCATCACCCGCCCGCCACCGGTCACGATGCGCCCGTCTTTCTGCGCGGTACCGGCGTGGAAGAGGATGCTGCCCGTCTCCCTCGCCTGCCCGATGCCGTCGATGGGGAATCCTTTGCGATAGGCTTCGGGATAGCCGCCGCTCACCAGCATGACGCAGGCCGCCGCACGCGGGTCGATTACGAGGGGACGGGTGTCGAGGTCGCCCCGGTCCACGCCCTCCAGCAGATCCACAAGGTCGCTTTGCAGGCGCAGCATCACACTTTCCGTCTCCGGGTCGCCCATGCGCACGTTGTATTCGATGACCAGGGGATCACCCTGCACGTTGATGAGTCCCAGGAAGATGAAGCCTTTGTACACAAGCCCCTCTTCGCGCAGTCCGTTCACGGTGGGTTCCACAATGCGGGTGCGCACCTTCTCCATGAATGCCTCATCGGCAAAAGGAACGGGGGTGACGCTGCCCATGCCGCCGGTGTTCAGGCCCTTGTCGCCCTCGCCGATACGTTTGTAGTCCTTGGCCACAGGCAGGATTTTGTAGTGCTCGCCATCGGTCAGCACGAATACGGAACACTCGATGCCGCTCAGAAATTCCTCGATGACCACCGTGGCCGATGCCTGCCCGAACATACCTCCCAACATCTCCTGCAACTCCCGCTTAGCCTCGTCCAGCGTGGGCAGGATGAGCACGCCCTTGCCTGCACAAAGCCCGTCGGCCTTCAGCACGTAGGGCGCGGGCAGTGTATCCAGGAAGGCAAGGCCGTCGGCCAGGGTCTCTGCCGTGACACTCTTGTAGCGTGCGGTGGGGATGCGATGCCGCTGCATGAACCGCTTGGCAAACTCCTTGCTGCCCTCCAGTTGTGCACCTGCCCGGCTGGGGCCGATGACAGCAATGTGACTCGTGGCCTCGTCGTTCTTGAAGCAGTCGTAAACGCCCTTCACCAAGGGATCTTCCGGCCCCACCACAATCATGTCCACCCCTTGCGCCAGGACGAATGCCTTGAGTGCGTCGAAGTCGGTGGCTTTGATGTCGATGTTTTCACCCACTTCGCCCGTGCCGGGGTTTCCGGGAGCGATGTAGAGTTTTTCCACGCGGGGACTTTGGGCTATTTTCCATGCCAAGGCGTGTTCGCGTCCGCCCGAGCCTAAGAGTAATATCTTCATAGTTGTGTAAGTGAATGTTATGTATTCTGTTTCGTTCCTTTCCGGTTGCGGATGCAAACTTACGGAAAATCGTTCTAAAAAACGAATAAAACACGGAAAACACAGAAAGGACAGAGCCAAACGGTTTTCTTCATTCCTTTTCTTGCCTGTAATTAATAATGTATGTAATTTTGTTGCCGCCCGGTGTGTCTCTTACCAAGAGCAACCGGAAACAAGTTTTGAAACGGTCCTTTTCTGTTGTGCATACAACGTAAAGAAAAACTCTTTTCAGTTATTAAATTAAATGGCTTATGAATACTCTTGTGAAAATAGTAATCCCCTTTTACCGGGATTCGCTGGAAGACTGGGAACAAGTCGCATTGTCTAACAACATGAGGGTCTTGTCCTCTCATCCTGTTTGTTTCCTGAAACCGGAAGGGCTGGATTTGTGTGCCATTGAGAAGGCATACCCCGAAGCCGAGGTGCTGGAAGTGTTTCCGGATTGGTTGGGACGCAAGCGGGGCATTGCCGGGTATAACGAAATGATGATGTCCCCGGCGTTTTACGGCATGTTCGCCGACTGCGAATATATTTTGGTCTGTCATACCGATGCCTGGTTGTTCAAAGACGAACTGAACGAATGGTGCAGCCGAGGATACGATCTGGTGGCAGCCCCATGGCCCCTTCGGCCGCGCTACCGCCGTTTCCCGTTGAAGCAATACGTATGGCTCAAGAAAACGCTGTATAGTCGGGGTGGGAAGCTTTCGCGTGTCCTGATGTATGGGCGGGTGGGCAACGGGGGATTGTGTCTCAGGAAAGTGGCATCTTTTGCCCGGGCTTGCGAGCGTTATGCAGACACCATTTCGTATTTCAACAGACGGGAGGACGGGATGCACAACGAGGACATCTTCTGGGCACTGGTGCCGGAAGAGTTCCGCTATCCGGACGTAGAAACAGCCTTGGAGTTCGCTTACGACCTGAAGCCGCGATTGTGCCACGAACTGAACCGTTTCCGACTACCGATGGGATGTCATGGCTTTATGCACGAAAGTCGTAAGGCTTTTTGGGCACAATACATTCCCTGTGTGAAATAAGGGAGCCTACCCTTTCGCGCCCGCCTCATACGCTTCCCTGTGCCGGACAATGGACTTCATGTGCTGCTGCGCCCATTCCGTCAGCTGGTTGATGAGGGGGACAAGCGATTCGCCGGTCTCCGTCAGGCGGTATTCCACCTTTGGCGGCACTGCGGGATAGAGCCTGCGTTCCACCAGCCCGTCGGCTTCCAGCGTGCGGAGTGTTCCCGACAGTACGCGCGAGGATATGTCCGGTATCAGCCTGCAAAACTCGTTGTAGCGCAACACCTTGTTTTCGCTCAGGACAAGGACGAGCAGCAAGGCCCACTTGTTGCCGAAACGGGCGATGACGTTCCGCACGGGGCATATCTCGATGATGGCATTCTTTTCTTCTTTCCTTCTCATGTTTCCACAGGTTCAGTCAGGGAATCCGTTGTACCGGCGTTGCTGTCCTCAGTCTGTCAGAAGCTGCTTGCCCACAAAGCGGGGACGGGCAAATGGCTTCGCGACGGTTGCCGCCGAGCGCGTGACAGACGTGGTTTCGGGCACGTAAGTCTGCTGGTCGAAGCTGACAAACTCCTCGTATCCGGGTGTGTACCCACTGCCGCTCTCCATGACACGGGTGTAGATGGAAAGGCGTGACGGGGCATTGAAGCCCAGTGTGTTGGAGTTCATCATACTCTCCTCCGTCGAACGGTAGATGCCGGACACGTAGGTGTCTGCACCTTCGTACACGCCCAGTCCCTGCCCGTCGTACCGTTCATCGGCCAGGAACGCGGCCCAAAGAACCTCTTCGGTGTCGGAAGTGAAATCGACGTTCTGCGCCCATCCGAGACTCTGCAGATAGAGCACGGTCTCTACTTCTTCCGAAGGTATCGCCCCGTTCGATTCATAAGAATATTCGTCCAGGAGCTTGGCAAAACCGTGCCCTACGGCCTCATGCACCAGCACCTGCCGGAACGATTCGCTCGTCAGGTCGGAAATGACCGGGCAATAGGCTATGGCAAATTCCAGAAGTTCGTCACTGTCGGCATAACCGTAGCCGAAGTATGTGGTGCCTGCATAGGCCGATGAGTTCAGGATGACAACGGCCAGCGTCTCGTCCACGTCAATGCCTTCCACCTTCTGCACGTATCTCTGTACGACCACATCGTTGCCCTCGATGAGGGTGCTGTTCCCGCCTTCCATCTCGCAACCGAAAACTGTCTCATACTGCGAGCCGAACGAATTGTGCTTCGACACGGCTGTCACGGCATAGATGTCGAAATAAGGCTTCAGGCTGGTCATGGGTTCTTCGGAGAAGATGTTCTCCACGGCCTTGTCCATCACCTCGTCGTAATATCCTTCTGCTATCTCCGTATCGATAAAGCCGTCGCCCATCAGGACGATGGGGATGCCGCCTCCCTCCGTGTGTGTCTGGATGGTCCGCACGCTTCCGTCTGTCGAATAGTCGGTGCTCTCGCCGGTTCCGAGTCCCGCCTGTGTCAGGGTGGCCGTCGCCAGGATGTAACGGTCGGCGTTTGTCTGGTCAAAAGGCTCTTTCACGAAATAGAACGTGACCGTGCGGCTCTGGGCGTTGGTGTTGGCCGCAGCCCGCAAAGGAAGATAGTAACCCGTCTCTTCGGTTGCACGGGTCTGAACCTGCACCGGAACCCACACATCCTCCACGGCGACTGTCGTATATGCTTCGGTTTCAGTCTGGCTGCCAATCCATACTGCAGATGTCGAATAGACATTGAACTCGCCATCGCTTATTGTCGTGTAGAAATATATCTCGAAATTCCCACCCTCGGCCGATATTTCAATCTCCGATTCTTCCAGGCGGATGTATTCATCCTGGCTGACCGTGAAGCTTTGCGTCAGCGAACCGGCAGTGAAAGTCAGTGTGGCGGTACGCACCGCGCCCGTGTCGTTGGCTTTGTCCACGGTCACGGTCACCTTGCAGTCGCCTGCCTCCCCGCTTTGGGGCGAGACGGAAAGCCAGTCGCCGTCGACGCTTGCCTTCCATGCCGTGGTAACGTTGAAAGAGAGCGTCGCAGTGGCACCGGCCTCGGCATCTATCGAGACCGTACTGCTGCTCACGTTGAAAGAAAAGGAATCGTCGTCGTCGGTGCACGCGGCAAAGCACAGCACGCACAGGGTGATGAACAGGAATTTCAGTTTTGCCATTGTGTATCGTTTTATCGTGTCATACGTTCACTATTCCGCCGACAGGCACCGCATTGCAGCCAGGGAGATGGCAGGCGTACCGTCTTGTCGTCCACTAATCAGAATTTGATACCGCAAAGGTAAATGAAAATGCTGAAAAGGCAGATACAAGCAGCCTCTTTTTTTTCAGCCCGTTGCCACCTTGCTCCCGCAAACGCCTTGTTCTATGACAAAACAGCTTAGGGCGGAACGGGCACGAAGCCGCTTCAGGCATAATTGTCCGCCAGGTTCGTGTACACCGGTGTCAGTGCCGACTCGTCCAACGGATATTCATACAACCTGAAACGGCGTTCCGTCTGTCCGGACGTATAACTCCAGATGCTGCTGTACTCCTCCACCCGTTCACCCATCGCGTCCAGCTGGCAGAGGTATTCGTAGACGGACTTGTTTTCCCTGATAAAGACCTGTTCCATGTTGCGGATGACAGGGCTGTGCCTGCGGGTGTTGTCGTGTCCGAAGGCAAGGATGCGCCTGCCGTCCTTCAGGATGCCCGCCAGCCGGAAAGTCATGCTCTTGCCGATGCCGGGCAGGTTCAGCACGTTGCGGTCCGTGGCGAGGAAAGGCACGTGCTCTTCCGCACAGAACCTCCGTATCTCGGAACCCTTGAAACGGCTTCGCGCATACCGCTCAAGGAAACGGGCCTCCGCCTCCTCACCGACCTTGCCGACAGACTTCTCCTCCACGCATTCCTGCATGGAGCGGCTGTTGGGCACGGCCACCGCATGGTTTTCGTTGAAGCCCTTCACGGAGAAGGTGTAATAGCAGAACACGCCGTATGCATTGAGCATCCTCCGCAGCCTGGCCGTGTGGCCGCGCCGCGAAGCCGCCACGTTGAAGACCAGCTGGTTCGTCACCACCCACCCCGTGCCTTGTATGCGGCGGATGGCCCCGCAGGACTCCGGGGTAAGCTCCAGCGGTGTCTGGAAGTGTGTCTGGATGTAGAATTGCGTGATGCCTTCCTTCTCCGCCTCGTCCTTGAACTCGGCCAGAATCTCCAGCAGTTCGTCGTTGATGCGCATCGGCAGGTAGACGGGCAGCCGTGTGCCCAGCCGCACGCGCTTGATTTCGGCATACTTCTCCCCGTCCGGCCTGCGGCGGTTGGCGGCACGCTTGTTCCGTGCCATGTGCAGCACGGCCTTCAGGATGTTCCGGATGGTCTTGTTGCTGCTCATCAGGGCATCGCCGCCCGTGATGAGGATGTCGCACAGCCGGGAGTCTTCCTCGAAATATTTCATCAGGCGTTGCAGCTTGTGTTTCCAGGTCTCGGCCGGCTTCAGCTTCTCGAAGTCGAAGTTGAACCGCCTGCTCTGGAAGTCGTACATCCGCTGGCAGGAGGCGCAAAGCCCGCCGCAGGCACGCCCCATCGAGTCGGGAATCAGTATCGCCACGTCGGGATACCTCCTGTGGATGTTGTGCCCGTCCGGCAGGAGCCAGCCTGCCGCATTCGGCTTGCCGGGCTCCACGGCATCCTCCTTCTCCCACGCCCGGATTTGCCCGAAGGTCCCGACCAGTTCCGGGGAATAGAGCACGTATGAACGGATGGAACGGTCGTCATAGCCTTCTTCATAGGGATTCAGCAGCGACAGATAATAAGGTGTGACGAACACCGGCATCCCTTTATGCCTTGCCTCGTGGTAAAGACGGATGGTGTCGGCAGGCAGGGTATGGTCGAGCATCCGGTTGATTTCGCGGATGCTGCGTGCCGCCATCGCCAACTGGAAGCGGTGGTCGAACCACCATTCCTTCACCTTGTCGTGCTTGTCCTCTTCGGACATCCCCTCCGGGAAATAATAGCGGCTTCCGGCATGATGGGTTTCTATTTTGCCCACGAGGCAGCGTATGATGCGTTCCTTGTTCTTCCGCCGGATTCGCTTCACTTCGTCGTCCGTGCCTCCCGGCCAACGCTGCATCCACCGTTTCACGACCGCACCGGACGGCAGCGGCCCCGACCCGTTGCCGGACAGGCGCAACAGCTGGTGGTACATGTCCAGCACGAAGTCTACACCGGTTTCGCAGTCGGGCAGCATCCCTTTCAGCCACTCCCAGAGGCAGGTAATCGTCCCGATGCCGACATCCTCGCCCGTGGAAAGTTCCCGCACCGTCTTTCCGTCGTTCTCAATCAGGCAGTGCAGATTGGCCGCAGCCTGCGGAACAGCCGACTGTTCCGCATAGGCAGACAAGGCCGCCTTGAAGCCGTCCGCATCGCAGCTTCCGTCTGCCATCTCGCAAACAGCGGACAGATTCTTCCTGTACAGCTTCCTCAAATCATCCAGTGTCAGTTCATTCATTTTCTTCTGCATCATGGGTCGTTTCGTAAGTTTGTATTGAGGTTCAGGTATAAAACTGAATCGTATCAGACAGGCAAAAAGGCATTCCGTAATCTCTATAATCCGGTGGTGGGCAAATATACAAAAAAACACCGGCTTCTGCAAACGCATCCGGCTGCTTTCCGTCGCAAAAGACGAGAATAAAAAATTCCTTTTCCAGCAAAGCACAAAAGCGTTGTGTACAAGCGTGTTACAGTTTGCCTGTATCGAACGTGTTCCGTGCCTGTACCGAACGTGTTCCACACCTGTGTCGGACAAAAGCCGTGCCTGTATCCAGCGCGCTCCGTGCCGCATCCCGGAAACGGGTTGCACGTGCACGGTTTCTGCCGGGAAACACGGGCCGGGGAATACCTACATTTGTGTTAAAAGAAATACGTGTTTCCGGATTTTAAGTTAATAACAAAATGTAAGCAGAAAACGGATAAACACGTTCGTATTACCCTGAGAATATTGTCATTTTTACACTATATATCCATACATTTTAATATTTCCATTCCGGTTTGAAGTGATAAGGACAACCGGCTGCACGATGGTACGGAACGTCCGCACAGGCTTTCCGACCATTAAAATATACCAATTTTAAGGTATTGCGTGCCTTGCCGTGGCAGCATACCTTTGCGCCGACTAAACCTAAACAAAGACATAGGGTAACATAACTTAATTAAATAAAAACAGATAAATGAAGATTCTGATAAGTCTTGTCTTCCTGGTGTTTCTTTCTGCGGATGCGGTTGCACAAAACAGAGGGGGACGTACCCATCAACGTCACCGTAGCGGAACGATTCAGGGAAAAATAGTTTCCACCAACAAAAAAGAAGTGATCGACTTTGCCACCGTCTACCTGAAGGGGACGGGATTCGGCTGTTCCACCGACAGTGTGGGACGGTACCGTTTCAAGGCACCGGCGGGCCAATACACGCTGGTGGCTTCGGCCATCGGGTTTGCCACCGTCGAGAAAACGGTGAACGTCGAAACAGACGGGAACCTCAGGCTGGACATCACACTGAAGCCCGAAACGCAGCAGCTGGACGAAGTGGTCGTCATGGGCGACGGCGTGGGACGTGTGAAACGCTCGGCCTTCAATGCCGTGGCGATTGATGCCACGGAGCTTCAAAACACCACAAAGACCATTGCCGATGCCCTGACGAAAGCACCGGGAGTGAAACTGCGCGAATCGGGAGGCGTCGGTTCGGACATGAAACTGATGCTCGACGGGTTCAGCGGCAGCCATGTGAAGATATTCATCGACGGCGTGCCGCAGGAAGGGAGCGGACAGGCTTTCGACATTAACAACCTGCCCGCCAACTACGCGGAACGCATCGAGGTGTACAAGGGAGTGGTGCCCGTGGGCTTCGGCTCCGATGCCCTGGGCGGCGTGGTGAACATCGTCACCAACAAGCACCGCCGCCGCTGGTTCCTGGATGCGTCCTACTCCTACGGCTCGTTTAACACGCACAAGTCTTACGTGCACTTCGGACAGACGTTCGGCAACGGGCTGACCTACGAAATCAACGCCTTCCAGAACTATTCGGACAACGACTACTACATCGACAACTACATCACCGAGTTCGGCGAAGACGGCATAACCGAAAACACCGACCGCAGCAAGATTTACCACGTGCGCCGCTTCAACGACCGCTTCCACAACGAGGCCGTCATCGGCAAGGTGGGCGTGGTGGACAAGTCGTGGGCCGACCGCCTGATGCTGAGCTTCACCTACAGCAACTTCTACAAGGAAATCCAGACGGGCGTGTACCAGTACGTCGTCTTCGGACAGAAACACCGCAAGGGACACTCGTATGTGCCTTCGCTGGAGTACAGCAAGAAGGACCTCTTCGTCAAGGGGCTGGACGTGGCACTCACTGCCAACTACAACCACAACCTGACCCAGAACATCGACACCGCCACCTACAAGTACAACTGGCTCGGCCAGAGCAAATATACCGGCACTGCCGGCGAGCAGTCCTACCAGGACAACGAGTCGAAGAACACCAACTGGAACGCTTCCTTCACGGCCAACTACCGCATCGGGACGGTTCACAACTTCACGCTCAACCACGTGACCAGCGCCTTCAAGCGCACCACCCGTTCCCACGTGGAAGGAACTTCCTCCATCACCGACTTCGACATCCCCAAGCTCACGCGCAAGAACATCACCGGCCTGTCCTACCGGCTGATGCCATCGGAGCAATGGAACCTGTCGGTCTTCGGCAAGTACTACAACCAATACAACGAAGGGCCTGTCTCGCAGAGCAGCGACGGCGTGGGCAACTACATCAACTACTCGCGCCACACCAACTCCTTAGGCTACGGGGCAGCAGGAACGTATTTCATCCTTGACGGCCTGCAAGCCAAACTCTCTTACGAGAAGGCCTACCGCCTGCCCACCACCGACGAGCTTTTCGGCGACGAAGACCTCGAAGCCGGGCAGACCGACCTGAAACCGGAGAAGAGCGACAACCTCAACTTCAGCCTCAGCTACACCCGCCAGTTCGGCAAGCACGGGCTGTATGCGGAGGGAGGACTCATCTACCGCGACACGAAGGACTACATCAAGCGCGGGCTGAGCAGCATAAGCGGGATGAGCTACGGCTACTACGAGAACCACGGACGGGTTAAGACCAAGGGATTCAACGTGACGCTGCGCTACAGCTATGCCCGCTGGTTCAGCGTGGGGGGCACCTTCAACAACCTCAATGCCCGCGATGCCGAGCGTACCTTGGCCGCAAATGCGTCGAGGGATAACATCACCTACGGGCAACGCCTCCCCAACCAGCCCTACACCTTTGCCAACTTCGACGCCAACTTCACCTGGCACGACCTTTTCGGCAAGGGCAATGTGCTGACCATCGGCTACGACGGGTATTACCAGCATGAGTTCCCCCTCTATTGGGAGAAGTTGGGCGACCCGGACACCAAGAGCCGCGTGCCCGAACAGTTGTCGCACAACCTCACCATCGGCTACTCGCTGAAGAACGGGCGGTATAACATCTCGCTGGAATGCCGCAACTTCACCGACGAGAAGCTGTACGACAACTTCAGCCTGCAAAAGGCAGGACGGGCCTTCTACGGCAAGTTCCGCATCTACTTCGGAGGCTGAGGCGGCAAAAAAACAGAAATCGGATGCAGGGAGAATCCTGCACCTTATTATATAGCTATCAATTTATTTACTAACCATCTTATAAAAAAAAGAAAATGAAGATGAAGCATTTCACGTGGGCTTTGGCTGCTGGCCTGTTCCTGACAAGCAGCCTGTTTTTTACGGCATGTGACGACGAAGATGTCGTGAGCGATGACGGAGATGTCACCACTTCCGACACCATTTCCGATAGTGACAGCGACGAAGTTGACGACGATTCAACTCTCAGCCGCTACATCGTAGTGACCGCAACCGACGATGCCTCCTACCTGCTGGCCGTGGAGTCGCTGGACGAAGGCAGCACATCGGCCTATGGCAACGGACTGGAAACTGAAACCGGTGCCAACTGGATATTCTACAAGGAAAACTACCTCTTCAACTTCCAGTACAACCAGGGCAACGCGGGCACGGGATTCTCTTACGTACTCGACTCCACAGGCGAAGTGACGGAAGACAGGCAGTACACCTACAACCGCACCACTTCCTACGGCACGTGGGGCGACTACGTCATCACCTCGTCCACCAGCGCGGGTTCTTCCGAGCAAGACGAAGAAGGCAACTATGCTTACTACCTGTACTTCAACTACCTGAGCGTGCTGGACGGCAGCACGACCACCGGCAACCACATCGCAGAAAACTTCCTGGGCAACGGCGAATACGTTACCTTCGCCGGCTTTGTAGAGGCTAACGGCTACCTCTACACCTCCGTGGTGCCCATGGGCATGAGCGTCTATGGCGTGAACACCTATCCGGACTGTGTCGTGGACGAAAGCTATGTAGCAACGGTCAGCGGAGGCAGCAACTCGGCTTCCTATTCCGCAGGATCGGTTCCCTCCACGCAGTATCCCGACAATGCCTACGTGGCCATCTACAGCGGCGACGACTTCGACGAGACACCGATCATTGCCAGCACGGATCAGATGGGCTTTGCCAGCGGACGCTACCGCTCGCAATACTACCAGACCATCTGGGCAGCCGACAACGGCGACGTGTATGTGTTCTCTCCGGGATACGGGCGTACCACAGACCCGGTGGTTACAAACACCGACGGCACCACCTTCAACCGCGTGCAGGGAAAGTTGACATCCAGAGTGATGCGCATCAAGGCGGGCGAGACGGATTTCGATGACTCGTATGGCGTGGTAGACCTTGAAAAATTGGGCAACAAAAACCCCATGTTCCGCTGCTGGCACATCACCGACGACTACTTCCTGCTGCAGATGTACAGCGAGGGAGCCGAGAACATGTCCGGCACCAGCGCACCGCGCAATGAGATTGCCATCTACAACGGCGAGGGTCAGACACTGACCGTGGTGAGCGGCCTGCCCGCTGAGGATTATCTCTCCAGCTTCGGAACTCCGCTCGGAGCCAACGGGTATGCCTACCTTCCCGTTACCACAACCGACGGCAACGACCCCACCATCTACAAGATTGACCTCAGCACCGGTACGGCCACAGCCGGCCTGACGGTGTCCGGTGTAACCAGCATTTCGGCCTTGGGCGTTCTCTCGTACACGGCGGAATAAAACGGCGATGAAGGCATTGTTCAGAAAACTGCACCTCTGGCTCTCCGTCCCTTTCGGCATCATCATCACGCTGATATGCTTTTCGGGTGCCATGCTGGTGTTTG
>CAYPUJ010000019.1:0-26793 GCA_964413805.1 uncultured Bacteroides sp.
TTAAAGAGAGGCTGTGCTGCAAACCTACGGTTTTTGCACAGCCCTTTCCGTATCTTCCGCTTCTCCTTCTTCTCCCCCACTCTTTCCCTCCAGATTCTTTTTCAACTCCTCCACCTCCGCATAGGTGAAAGCATTGAGCGCGTCACGCATACTCACCAGTTCCTCGCGGATGTTTTTCAGGCGGTCTACCACTTCAAAGGTGCGGAGGGTGGTTTCCTTGTTATCCTTCATCCGCTGGCGGGCACCTGTCAGCGTCATGCCGCGTTCCTTCACCAGATAGTGAATCAGTTTGACAGTCTCGATGTCTTCCTGCCGGTATTGACGGATGCCCCGGCCTGCTTTCTGCGGAGCGAGTTGCGGGAACTCTTTTTCCCAGAAACGGAGCAACGATTCATTCACGTTGAACATCCGGGCCACCTCGCTGATGGAGTAGTACAGTTTCAGTTTCTTGTGGGCTTTCAACATAGGGCAATGCATCTTTTAACTGCAAAAGTAGGTTTCTTTTTCTAAATTACCGCCTTGTGAGGAACCTAAATCCGGGAGAAATTTGCTTCTACAGCCGATTTGTCTTACATTTGCTTGGACTTTAAAAGCAAAAAACAGCTTATGGAAATACAGGCCAGCTACATCAGACGCATCGAAATACGCGGACTGTGGCATCGTTATGACATAACGTGGGACTTGCGTCCGGATGTCAATATCCTTTCGGGCATCAACGGGGTGGGAAAGACCACCATCCTGAACCGTTCGGTCAACTATCTGGAACAGATTTCCGGCGAAGTGAAGGAAGAACCCGAAGACGGCGTGCACATCTATTTTGACAATCCCCAAGCCACTTACATCCCATACGACGTGATTCTCAGCTACGACCGTCCCCTGATAGCAGGGGATTTGGCCGCCCGCATGGCCGACCCCACGGTGAAAACCGAACTGGACTGGCAACTCTACCTCCTGCAACGGCGTTACCTGGACTATCAGGTCAACATCGGCAACAAAATGATAGAACTATTGAGCAGCAGTGAGGAAGAAGAACGCGCAAAGGCACCTTTGCTCTCCGTGCCCAAACGAAAGTTCCAAGACATGATAGACGACCTCTTCGGCTACACCCGCAAAAAGATAGACCGCAAGTGCAACGACATCGCTTTCTTCCAGGATGACGAACGCCTGCTGCCCTGCAAGCTGTCGTCGGGCGAAAAGCAGATGCTGGTCATCCTGCTGACCGTGCTGGTGCGCGACGGACAGCACTGTGTGCTCTTCATGGATGAGCCGGAGGCTTCCCTGCACATCGAGTGGCAGCAGAAGCTGATAGGAATGATCCGCGAACTGAACCCCAACCTGCAACTTATCCTCACAACCCATTCGCCGGCCGTCATCATGGAGGGGTGGCTGGATGCCGTGACCGAGGTGAGCGACATTACAACGAGTGCATCCTGACAGGGAGGAGGAAAATATGGCCATTTCGCTAAGACACAACCTGACTTCTGCCTATCTGGAAGCAGCCCGCAAGCTGTCACCCCGCAAACAGCGCAGGCGCATCGTGGCGTATGTGGAGAGCTACGACGACGTGGCTTTCTGGCGCACACTGCTTTCTGAGTTTGAGAACGACGAACGCTATTTCCAGGTCATGTTGCCCTCGTCCAACTCCTTGGCAAAGGGAAAGAAGACCGTGCTGATGAATACGCTGAACACCGGAGAACTGGGTCACAGCCTCATCGCCTGTGTGGACAGCGACTACGACTTTCTGCTGCAAGGCGCCACCCGCGTGTCGCGCAAAATCAACAGCAACCCCTACATATTCCAGACTTACGGCTACGCCATCGAAAACTTCCATTGCTATGCCGAGAGCCTGCACGAAGTCTGTGTACAGGCCACGCTCAACGACCGTCCCGTCATCGACTTTCCGGCTTTCATGCGCCGTTACTCGCAGATAGCCTACCCGCTGTTTCTGTGGAACGTGTGGTTCTACCGCCTCCACGACACGGCTACGTTCCCCATGTACGACTTCAATGCCTGCGTCCGTTTGCAGGAAATCAGCCTCAAGCATCCCTACCACAGCCTGGAAGTCATGGAGAAAGAAGTGGCAGACAAGCTGGCAGAACTGGAACGGCGTTTCCCGCAATACGTGGAACCGGTGGAGGCCTTGGGGCAGGAACTGTCCGGACTGGGGCTGACTCCCGACACGACTTACCTCTACATACAGGGGCATCACATCATGGACGGCGTAGTGCTGAAACTCCTCATGCCCGTGTGCACGCAGCTCCGCCGCGAGCGGGAGCAGGAAATCAAGCGGCTGGCCGGGCATAGTGAACAGTTCCGAAACGAACTGAGCGGTTATGAAAACAGTCAGGTGAACGTGCAGGTAATGCTGAAGAAAAACAACGGCTACAAGGAACTCTACCTCTACCAGTGGGTGAAGGAGGACATACGCAGGTTCCTGGAAGCCGAAGGACAAGATAACAACCCACCCGAAAAGAAGAAACAATAAAACCTGTTTATGGAAATACTGAATAGCTTGAAGCAACTCCTGGTCGCAATGGGTCTTTCTCCCGAAACAGCCGATGCGCTCGACCACTTCATTGCCTTTGCCATCGTGGTACTCATCGCCCTGCTGGCCGATGCCATTTGCCGCAAGGTATTCCTGGGCGCGGTGGCCAGGCTGGTGAAGAAAACCAAGGCCACGTGGGACGATGTGGTGTTCGACCAACACGTGATGAAGCGTCTCTGCCACGTCGTGGTACCGCTCGTTGTCTACCTGTTCATACCGGTAGCCTTTGCCGACACCGGCGCAGCTACAGTCAACATCATCCAGCGCATCTGCCTTGTACTTATCATCCTGTCGCTCCTGTACTTCTCGCAGGCTTTCCTGAACGCAGTCTACAGCGTCTACAGCCAAACAGACCGCAACCGCAACCGTCCGATGAAAGGCATGGTACAGACGGTGCAGGTGATACTGTGGATTGTAGGCGGCATCAGCATCGTAGGGGTGCTGACAGGGAAAAGCCCGCTTGCGCTCCTGGCAGGACTGAGTGCTATGTCAGCGGTGGCCATGTTGGTATTCAAGGACAGCATCATGGGTTTCGTCAGCGGCATACAGCTTTCCGCCAACGGTATGCTGAAAGTGGGCGACTGGATAAGGATGCCAAAGAACAACGTGGACGGCATCGTGATAGAGGTGACGCTCAACACCGTCAAGGTGCGCAACTGGGACAACACCATCTCCACCGTGCCGCCCTACTCCCTGGTGAGCGAGTCGTTCGAAAACTGGAACGCCATGCGCGAAAGCGGAGGACGGCGGGTGAAGCGCAGCATCAATATCGACATGGACAGCGTGAAGTTCTGCACCCCCGAAATGCTGGAACGCTACCGCAAGATTGACCTGCTGAAGGACTACATAGACCGGACAGAACAGGAACTCCGTACCTATAACGAAGCGCATGGCATCGACAGTTCGGTTCTGGTGAACGGGAGGCGGCAAACCAACCTGGGCGTATTCCGCGCCTATCTGACGGCCTACCTGCACAGCCTGTCTGCGGTCAACACCGACCTGCACTGCATGGTACGCCAGCTTCAGCCCACCGAGTACGGCATTCCCCTGGAACTCTACTTCTTCTCGCGCATCAAGGACTGGGTGCCCTACGAAAGCATACAGGCCGACGTGTTCGACCATGTGCTGGCGGTGGTGTCCGAGTTTGACCTGCGCATCTTCCAGGTACCGTCGGGACACGACCTCAGGCGGGTGATGGGGCAGGCCTGATTCCCGCCTTTACTCCTTTACTTCCATTGCCAGCATTTCACGAAGAATCCCAAGGGCTTCCTCCACCGTGTGGACATCTTTCACCAACATGCTGCGCTTACTGTTCTGTTCGCGCAAGTCGCACCGGCGGGTATATTGCATCATGTAGGCAATCACACGACCGAAAGCCCGGCTCTGATAATAGGGACTGTCGGGGTTGCTGACGAAGAAGAGTGTCATGCGGCCTCCCTTCAGGAACACTTTCTCCGCACCCAGACGTGCGGCCATCCGACGTAGGGGCACGATGCGCAGCAGTTCTTCCGTTTCCGGCGGCACAGGGCCGAAGCGGTCCTCCAGGCGGGCACGGAAGTCGGCCACGTCCTTGTCCAGTGTGAAACTGTCCAGTTCGCGATAGAGCAACATACGCTCGCTGCTGCCTGTCACATAGTCGGCTGGCAAGAGCAGTTCCAAATCGCTCTCCACCTGGCATTCCTCGACGAACTGTTCGCCGCTGATTTGCCCGCTGCCATCGGCAGACTGCTGTTGCTGCGCGTACAGTTCGGCAAACTCGTCGTTCTTCAGTTCGCGTACCGCCTCGCTCAATATCTTCTGATAGGTCTCATAACCCAGGTCGGCAATGAAGCCGCTCTGTTCGGCCCCCAGCATGTTGCCTGCCCCGCGTATGTCGAGGTCCTGCATGGCGATGTGGATGCCGCTGCCCAGGTCGCTGAAGTTCTCGATGGCCTGCAGACGGCGGCGTGCCTCCGGCGCAAGCGAGGATAGCGGCGGAGCCAGCAGGTAGCAGAAAGCCTTCTTGTTGCTCCGTCCCACCCGTCCACGCATCTGGTGAAGGTCGCTGAGGCCGAAGTTTTGTGCCTGGTTGACGATGATGGTATTGGCGTTGGGTATGTCTACACCGCTTTCGATGATGGTGGTGGCCAGCAGCACATCGTAATCGTAGTTGACAAAATCCAGGATGACTTTCTCCAACTCGGCTGGCTCCATCTGCCCGTGACCGATGGCCACGCGGCAATCGGGGATGTGCTTCTCGATGAGTAATTTCAGCTCCGGCAGGTTAGAGATGCGGTTGTTGACGAAGAACACCTGCCCGTTGCGGCTCATTTCGAAGTTGATGGCATCGGTGATGACCTCCTCGTTGAACGTATGCACCTCGGTCTGGATGGGGTAGCGATTGGGAGGAGGAGTCTGTATGACACTGAGGTCGCGTGCCCCCATCAGCGAGAATTGCAGGGTGCGGGGAATGGGAGTGGCCGTCATGGTAAGCGTATCGACGTTGACTTTCATTTGCCGCAGCTTCTCCTTGACGCTGACACCGAACTTCTGCTCCTCGTCGACAATGAGCAGCCCCAGGTCCTTGAACTTTACATCCTTCCCTAAAATGCGGTGCGTGCCGATGAGGATATTCACCTCGCCTGCCTCCAGTCCCTTGATAACGGCACGAATCTGGGCGGAGGTGCGGGCACGGCTCAAGTACTCCACCCGGCAAGGCATGTCCTTCAGCCGTTCCCTGAAAGTCTGGTAGTGCTGGTAGGCCAGAACGGTAGTAGGTACCAGCACGGCCACCTGCTTGTTATCTGTCACGGCCTTGAAGGCGGCACGGATGGCCACCTCCGTCTTTCCGAAGCCCACGTCGCCACAGACCAGACGATCCATGGGACGCGCACTCTCCATGTCGGCCTTTACCTCGGCAGTGGCTTTGCTTTGGTCGGGTGTATCCTCATAGAGGAAACTGGCCTCCAGTTCACGCTGGAGGAAGCTGTCGGGACTGAACCGGAAGCCTTTCTCCTCACGCCGCTGCGAATAGAGGCGGATGAGGTCGCGGGCAATGTCCTTTATCTTGGTCTTGGTGCGGTCTTTCAGCTTCTCCCAGGCACCGGTACCCAGCTTGTTCAGACGGGGAGCCTCGCCTTCTTTTCCCTTGTACTTCGACACCTTGTGCAGGGAGTGGATGGAGACGAACACCACGTCATCATTCTGGTAGACCAGCTTCATCACCTCCTGCGTGGTTCCCCCGTTGGGAATGCGCACCAACCCCGCAAAGCGTCCGATGCCGTGGTCGGTGTGCACCACATAGTCGCCCGGTGTGAACTGGTTCAGTTCCTTCAGGCTGAGCGCCACCTTTCCCCCGCGTGCCTTGTCGCTGCGCAGGCTATACTTGTGGAAGCGGTCGAACAACTGGTGGTCGGTAAAGATGCAGAGACGCAGGGTATTGTCGGCAAAGCCTTCGTGCAGTGTACGTTCCACAGCGGTGAAAGCGATGTCCTCGCCCCGATCCTCAAAGATGGCACGGATACGGTCGGTCTGCTTGGTACTGTCGCTGCATATATATAAGGTATAACCTTTATCCCTGTACTCTTTGAAACTGGCGGCCACCAGGTCGAAATTCTTGTGGAATATGGGTTGGGCAGAGGTAGCAAAGGACAAGGTCGCGTCCGGTATTCCGGTGGGCTTGTTGCCAAACTCCATCCTGCGGAAGCCGAGTGCCCGTGCCGCGAAAGTTTCGCCGTCAACCAGTTTCCCTTCCAATGAAACGATCCCGTTCTCTTCCGCCTCGCGTGCCGCAACGGCCTGCGCGGTGAGCGACTCGTCGTGTACGGCCTGGATGCGTTCGCGCAACCAAAGGAAATCACGCATGGCCAGCACCGTGTCCTCGGGCAGAAAGTCCAGAAAGGACACCATGCCACCCTGCTCCGGCGAACAGCTGAGGTCGGGTACGATGATGACGCTCTCCTTCTTTTCTTTCGACAGCTGCGTCTCCACCTCGAAAATACGGATGCTGTCCACCTCGTCGCCGAAAAAGTCGATGCGGAAAGGATATTCCGATGAAAACGAGAAAACGTCGATTATGCTGCCCCGCACGGCATATTGCCCCGGCTCGTACACATAGTCCACATACTCGAAACCGTAAGTGCGCAGCATGTCCGTCACGAAACCCATGTCTACCCGTTCCCCCGTGTGCAACTGCAAAGTCTTGCCTTCCAGTTCCTGCCGCGACACGACCTTTTCGGCCAGCGCGTCCGGATAGGTCACGATGCAAAGCCGTTCGTCTTCCCTCCGGAGCCTGCCCAGCACTTCGGTGCGCAATATTTCATTGGCAGCATCCTTTTGCCCGTACTTGATGGCACGCCGGAAAGAAGAGGGGAAGAACAATACACGTTCCTCCCCCAAAACCTGCGTCAGGTCGTGATAGAAATAGCCGGCCTCCTCCAAATCGCCCAGAATGAAAACCAGCGGCACCGGAATCCGTTCCACCAATGCCGAAGCATAAAGTGAGGCAGCCGAAGCACACAGCCCCCCGCAATAGATATTTCTGACCGTAGAATCTTTTAAGAGCCGCACCATTCCTGCCACTTGAGGATGGGCGGCATAACGTTGTTGAAGTTCCTTGATTGTCATCGCTGCTTGCTTTGAACCACCGCCCGGCACACGTCCCTCCGCAGGCTTCGCGGCGTATTTTGCGCTGCAAAAATACGAAAATTATCCGAACCGGCTTCCAAATGTGTCTGCCAAACCTGCAATGCAAAATTTGCATAAAAAGGAAACAGATTGGTTGTAAATGAAAGAAAAGCATTACTTTTGTTCATAAATCAACATTCACACACGAACCAGTATGCATACATCGGACAGTCTTGTCATCATTCCGACCTACAACGAGCGGGAAAACATCGAAAACATCATCCGCGCCGTATTCGGCCTGGAACAGTGTTTTCACATCCTCGTCATTGAAGACAACTCGCCCGACGGTACAGCCGATATTGTCAGGAAGCTGCAACAGATTTTTCCCGAGCGGCTGTTCATGGTGGAACGGAAAGGCAAGTTAGGACTGGGCACGGCCTACATCACCGGTTTCAGATGGGCGTTGGAACACGGCTACGAATACATCTTTGAGATGGACGCCGACTTCAGCCACAATCCGCAGGACCTCCCGCGCCTGTACCGGGCCTGCACCGAAGGGAAAGCCGACGTAGCCATCGGTTCGCGCTACGTCAGCGGGGTCAACGTGGTCAACTGGCCCATCGGACGGATACTCATGTCGTACTTCGCTTCCAAGTACGTGCGCATCATCACCGGACTGCCCATCCACGACACGACTGCCGGATTCGTGTGCTACCGCCGCCGCGTGCTGGAAACCATCCGGCTGGACCAGATCCGCTTCAAGGGCTACGCTTTCCAGATAGAAATGAAGTTCACTGCCTACAAATGCGGGTTTCGCATCACCGAAGTCCCGGTCATATTCGTCAACCGGGAACTGGGCACCTCCAAAATGAACAGCAGCATCTTCGGGGAAGCCATGTTCGGCATCATACGCCTGAAGTGGCACAGCTATTTCCACCGCTACCCCCAAGCCTCTGCATCCACCCCTTCCTGAATCATTTCATCTTTTTTAAACGGGACATGAAAAGAATCCTGATACATAACGCAACGATTGTCAACGAAGGACAATCCGTACAAGGCTCCATCGTCATTGCCGGAGGACACATCGCAGAAGTACTCACCCACGGGAAACCTTTGTCCGCCCCTTGCGACGAGACCATCGACGCTACGGGCTGCCGGCTCCTGCCCGGTGTCATCGACGACCACGTCCACTTCCGCGACCCCGGACTGACCCACAAGGCCGACATCCTGAGCGAGAGCCGGGCCGCAGCTGCCGGAGGTGTCACATCCGTCATGGATATGCCCAACACACAGCCCGCCACTACTACGCTCGATGCCCTGGAGGCCAAATTCGACCTGCTGAACGAGAAGTGCATCGTCAACCATTCCTGTTACTTCGGCGCCACCAATGAAAACTTCCAACTGTTCGACCGTTTGGATCCGCACCGTGTATGTGGCATCAAACTCTTCATGGGTTCCAGCACCGGAAACATGCTGGTGGACCGCAAGGACAGCCTGCGCCGCATCTTTGCCAGTGCCCCCCTGCTCATCGCCGCCCATTGCGAGGATCAGGACACGATTCTCCGGAACACGGCCAGGTACAAGGAGAAGTATGCCGGTACGACCGACGTGCCGATAAGCAAGCATCCCTGCATACGCTCTTCCGAAGCCTGCTACCGCTCCTCGCACCTGGCCGTCCGGCTGGCGACGGAGACCAATGCCCGCCTGCACCTGCTCCATGTCTCCACAGCCAAGGAACTTTCACTCCTCAGCAATGCCCCTTTGCAGGACAAACGGATCACAGCCGAAGCCTGCGTCGCCCACCTGCTGTTCACCTCGACCGACTACCGCAGGCTTGGTGCCCGCATCAAGTGCAACCCCGCCATCAAGCGGAAGAACGACCGCGACGCACTGCGCACTGCCGTGAATGACGGGCGCATCGACCTCATCGCCACCGACCATGCCCCCCATCTGCTGAACGAAAAGACAGGAGGCTCCCTGAAGGCTTCGTCGGGAATGCCCATGATACAGTTCTCACTGCCCGCCATGCTGGAACTGGCAGATGAAGGCATATTCTCCCTCGAACAAGTAGTGGAAAAGATGTGCCACGCGCCTGCACGGTTGTTCGGCATCCGGCAACGGGGCTACATACGCGAAGGATACTGCGCCGACCTCGTACTGGTACGCCCCCACACACCCTGGCAGGTCACACCGGAAGTCATCCGGAGCAAATGCGGCTGGAGCCCGTTGGAGGGACATACTTTCCGGTGGAAGGTGGAGAAAACCTTTGCAAACGGACACCTTATCTACAGTGATGGCCAGGTAGACGACCGGTACCGGGGCGAAGAACTGCGCTTCCAAACGATGCCGGTATGATCCAAATCGTTTCCTACACCATTGCCGAAGTCCGCCCTTACATCAACTGGATTTATTTCTTCCATGCCTGGGGATTCCAGCCCCGGTATGCAGCAGCGGCACACGTACACACGTGCCAGGCCTGCCACAACGCATGGATAGGCTCTTTCGACGCGGATGAACGCAGTAAGGCAGGCGAAGCACTGACGCTCTACCGGGAGGCTGACGGGATGCTCAACCTCCTGGAAGGACGGCTCACCATGCGGTGCGCCTTCAGGCTGTGCCGTGCCAATGCCGACGGCAACGACCTTCTCCTCGAAGGTGTCCGCCTGCCGCTGCTTCGCCAACAGACGCCACAACCCGACGGGAGTCCCTATCTTTGCCTGAGCGACTTCGTCCGTCCCGTTTCCTCCGGACAGGCAGACACCGTCGGCGTGTTTGCATCCACGGTCGAAATGCCTGCGCAACCGACCGAAGACGACCCCTACAAACGGCTGCTCGCCCAGACCCTGGCCGACCGGCTGGTCGAGGCTGCCACGGAAAAGATGCACGAACACGTCCGGAAAGTGGCCTGGGGCTATGCCCCGGAAGAGAACCTCCCCATCGCCGACCTGCTGACGGAGAAGTTTCAAGGCATCCGTCCCGCAGTGGGCTATCCTTCCCTGCCCGACCAGTCTGTCAACTTCCTGCTCGACGCGCTGCTGGACATGAAGCAAATAAACATCACGCTGACGGAAAACGGTGCCATGCACCCCCACTCCTCGGTCTGCGGGCTGATGTTTGCCCATCCCGCCTCCCGCTATTTTGCCGTGGGGAAAATCGGCGAAGACCAGCTACAGGACTATGCCCGCAGGCGGGGACTGCCCGTGGAGCGGATGCGGAAATTTCTGGCACGGAACTTATAGGATGTTGTCTTTTGGAGAAGTGCAGGCACGCAGATTCGCCATTATTTCGTACTTTTGCCCCGAAAAACCAAAGACCAACCAAACAATGAAGCAATATACAGACCTGCTCCGCCGTATTTTGGACGAAGGCGTGCGGAAAGACGACCGCACGGGCACGGGCACCATCAGCATCTTCGGCCACCAGATGCGCTTCAACCTGGAGGAGGGATTCCCCTGTCTGACCACCAAGAAACTGCACCTGAAGTCCATCATCCACGAACTGCTGTGGTTCCTCAAAGGCGACACCAACGTGCGCTACCTGCAGGAACACGGTGTCCGCATCTGGAACGAATGGGCTGACGCAAACGGTGACCTGGGCCACATCTACGGCTACCAATGGCGTTCGTGGCCGGACTACCGGGGCGGCTTCATCGACCAGATAAGCGAAGCCGTGGACACCATCAGGCACAACCCCGACTCCCGCCGCATCATCGTGAGCGCATGGAACGTGGGCGACTTGCCCAACATGAGCCTGCCTCCCTGCCATGCGTTTTTCCAGTTCTACGTGGCCAACGGGCGGCTCAGCCTGCAAATGTACCAACGCAGCGCGGACACTTTCCTGGGTGTGCCTTTCAACATTGCTTCCTACGCCTTGCTGCTGCAAATGATGGCACAAGTCACAGGGCTCAAAGCGGGCGACTTCATCCACACGTTGGGCGACGCGCACATCTACCTGGACCACCTGGAACAAGTGAAGCTGCAACTGACCCGCACTCCCCGTCCCCTCCCGCAAATGAAGCTGAACCCCGATGTGAAAGACATCTTCGGCTTCACGTTCGACGACTTCGAACTGCTCAATTACAACCCGTATCCGCACATCGCAGGCAAAGTCTCCGTGTAGGAACGGACAAGACACCCCAGTAAAACGGAAACAACCCTTTAAACACAGTAAAAAAAGACCGTCCATGATTCGTCTCATTGCAGCCATCGACCGCCGTTGCGGAATCGGCTACCGGAACAGACTGCTCTTCCACCTGCCCAACGACCTGAAACGTTTCAAGGCACTGACCACCGGACATACCGTGGTGATGGGGCGGAAAACATTCGAGTCCTTGCCCAAAGGAGCCTTGCCCAACCGTCGCAACATCGTGCTTTCGCGGCAAAAGGGATTGTCTTTCCCCGGAACCGAAGTGTTCGGTTCGTTGGAAGAAGCCTTGAAACACTGCGGGGCAGATGAAGACATCTACATCATCGGGGGAGCCAGTGTATATGCGGAAGCCTTGCCGCTGGCCGACGAGCTTTGCCTGACCGAGATTGAGGCGGAAGCCCCCCAGGCCGATGCCTTCTTTCCCGCCGTCCTCCCTTCTGTGTGGCAAGAAAAAAGCAGGGAATCCCATCCTGCCGATGAAAAACATCCCTGCTCCTATTCGTTTGTGGATTACATCCGACGATGATACCCGGAGGGAGACCGTCCCCCCCCTTCCCGCTATGCTTCCCCATCTGTTTCCACGATGATGGGCATCTGCCGCTTGATGGCCTCGTGGAAAGAAATGAGCGTCTCCGTGCGCGACAGTCCCAAGGGCTGCAGTTTGTCGTGAATGATGCTCAGCAGGTGGTGGTTGTTGCGGGCGTACAGCTTGATGAACATATCATACTTTCCCGTGGTGAAGTGGCATTCCACCACTTCGGGTATCTCCTCCAGTGCCTTGCTCACGTGCTCGAAAGACGCAGGGTCTTTCAGGTAGATGCCAATGTACGCACAAGTCTCATAACCAATCTTCTCAGGGTCGATGATGTACTCTGAACCTTTCAATATCCCCAGATTGGTCAACTTCTGTATGCGCTGATGAATTGCTGCCCCGGATACGTTACAAGCCCTGGCCACTTCTAAGAAAGGAATACGGGCATTGGTTGCTATCAACTTCAAGATCTGCTCGTCTAAAGTGTCCAATTGATGTCCCATAGTTGAATTGATTAATGTTGGTTGCCCGCCGCAGGGTGCACACCCCAGGCGACGAGTGCAAAGTTAGTAAAAAACTCCACAATAAAAGTACGATTCATAACTTTTTAAGGGAAAAAGAAGAATAAACCGACAGGGAAACGGCAAAGATTCGTACCTTTGCTAAGGTTATAAAAAAACATAAATAGACAGCAATGAAAAAGTATGCTTTGTTTTTAGCGGGCCTGCTGGCAATCCTGCCGCAGGCAAATGCACAGGACTTTACCGATTTCTTTACCGACAAGACGCTGCGGGTGGACTACCTCTTCACGGGAGACGCACAAAAGCAAGCCATCTGCCTGCGCGAATGTGCAACCCTGCCTGCCTGGGCGGGCAGGCGTCACCACCTGGCCGAAGTGCCCCTCGAAGGAAACGGCCAAATCACGATGAGGGACAAGGCAAGCGGAACGGTGATTTACCGCACCTCTTTCTCTTCGCTCTTCCAGGAATGGCTGGAGACGGACGAAGCGCAGTCGGTGGCGAAAGGATTTGAAAACACCTTCCTCCTCCCCTTCCCCCTCCACCCTGCCGAAGTGGAAATCACGCTCCTCACTCCCAGGAAGGAGATACGTGCCAGCCTGAAGCACACCGTCTCGCCTGACGACGTGCTCATCCGGAAGAAAGGGACATCGCACGTCACGCCGCACAAGTACCTGCTCCGGAACGGGGCTCCGGAACGCTGCATCGACGTGGCCATCCTGGCCGAGGGATACACGGCGGACGAAATGGACATCTTCTACCAGGACGCATCGGCCGCCTGCGAAAGCCTGTTCAGCCACGAACCGTTCAAACGTCTGAAGAAACATTTCAATGTGGTGGCCGTGGCCAGTGCCTCGGAAGACAGCGGGGTGAGCGTGCCGCGACTGGACGAATGGAAGCGCACGGCTTTCAGTTCGCACTTCAGCACGTTCTATTCAGACCGCTACCTGACGACTTCCAACGTACAGGCTGTTCACGACGCTTTGGCGGGCATCCCCTACGAACACATCATCATCCTGGCCAATACCGACGAGTACGGCGGAGGGGGCATATACAACGCATACACGCTGACGACTGCCCACCACAGGCTGTTTGCCCCGGTGGTGGTGCATGAGTTCGGCCACAGCTTCGGCGGACTGGCCGACGAATACTTCTATGACAACGACGTCATGACCGACACTTATCCGCTGGACGTGGAACCGTGGGAACCCAACATCACCACCCGCGTCAACTTTGC
The DNA here is from genome assembly GCA_964413805.1 of uncultured Bacteroides sp. Lineage (GTDB taxonomy): Bacteria > Bacteroidota > Bacteroidia > Bacteroidales > Bacteroidaceae > Bacteroides. The sequence goes on from CAYPUJ010000019.1 coordinate 13,584, forward strand.
TGCGAAATGGGAAGACATGCTGGCTCCCTACACCCCGGTGCCTACCCCTGAACGTATGAGCGAACAATACCCCGTAGGGGTGTACGAAGGCGGAGGCTATTCTGCCAAGGGGATTTACCGCCCTGCCGACAACTGCCGTATGCGCACCAACGAGTATCCCGCTTTCTGCCCCGTGTGCCAACGGGCACTTTCGCGCATCATCGGGTTTTACACCAACGAATGACAGCCCGGACCGGTGCCTGCAACCGCTTTGCGGGATACAGGTACGGAACGCGGTCGGTACAGGTACGGAACACGATGGATACAGGTACGGAACACGACCGGTACAGGTGTGGAACACGATGGATGCAGGCATCCGGGAAATGAGTGACTGGTGCAGACAAGATGAAAAGCGAGACGGAGCAACTGCTTTCGGGCAGGTTGCTCCGTCTTTTTTACTACTGGTATAAAGGTTTAGGTAGTATCGTTCAGGTTCAGTCTGTCGGGAAGTCGATTGTTTGGTATTGTACACCGTCGTACATCGTGTTGACACGGATGTTCAACCCCTTTTTCTCTCCTGCGGCATCGGTAATGTTCCGCAGGTTGAAGGAAACCAATCCCTCTCCAAGGTCGGTGTACGGCTCCCCGAACGCATTGTGGCGGAACTCCACCGTCAGGTAACCGGCTTCATCGCCCGTGCCGTCCGCTTCCCCGTTCACGACCAGGTTGAGCATGTGCTTCACATCGGAACCGGAATCATAGTAAAGCCGGTATTGGATGTTCAGATACTCGCCCGAGAACCACAGACTGGTCACATCGATGCAGTCGTCGCCGATGCTGTCTTCTTTCTCGGCAGGCATGATGTAGACATCCTTCGTCAGAATGTCCTCAATCCGGTAAATGAGGGCATTGTAGTCATAGCCGGGCACTTTCTCGTCCAGCAGCTTGAAGTGGATGAAAGCACGCTGCCCTTCCACCACGGCATAGTTTGTGATGTAGGTCGTGTCACCGGGATACATCCTGGTGCCGTCGTCTATGTCAAAGTAGTAGTCATTGCCCTCTATCACGCGCACCGTCCCGATGGTGAGTTGCGAATACTCCCCGGCCTCGTCGTCCAGACAGGCCTGAAACAGGAAGAACATTGCCGGGACGAGCAACGGGGCAAACAGACGCTTTATTCTTTTTCTTACCATAAACGTAGCATTTTCAATCGTCAACTATAAAATTGTGTTCAATGCGGAATTACTGCACAGTATTCTGTTAAAGAAAACAAACCTGGGAGATTCCTGCCCGCCCAATGCAGTATTTTTGCAGCCGTTGTATTTTAACTTATAAATGCGCGTGAACGGCAAGTATGGAAGAACAGAGACTGGCAGAGCGGTGCAGGTTGGGTGACAACCTTGCCCGCAAGGAGCTGTATGAGCACTATGCCGGGCGGATGCTCGGCGTGTGCCTCCGTTATTCCGGCGACCGGGAAACCGCGCAAGACATGATGCACGACGGCTTCCTGAAGATTTTCAGTTCTTTCGACAAGTTCACATGGAGAGGGGACGGGTCGTTGCGGGCATGGATGGAACGGGTCATGGTGAACACCATACTGCAACAACTGCGCAAGAACGATGTCATGAACCAGTCTACCGCACTGGAAAACTCCCCCGAAGTGTACGAAGAGCCCGATGCCTCTGCCGTGGAAACCATTCCGCAGGAAGTGCTGATGAACTTCATCGCAGAACTCCCCACGGGGTATCGCACCGTTTTCAACCTCTATGTGTTCGAAGAGAAGTCGCATAAAGAAATCGCCCGACTGCTGGGCATCAACGAGAAATCTTCGGCATCGCAACTCACACGCGCCAAAGCCGCCCTGGCAGCCAAGGTGCGCGAATGGATGAAAAAGAACTGTTAAGGAGACATGGTTATGAACGACAACGAATTGTGGATAAAAAAGATAAAGGAAAGCCTGGAAGATTATTCCGCGCCCCTGCCCCCGTCCGGATGGAAACGGATGGAAAAACAATTGTCCGCTTCCGCGCAACCACCGGCGAAGCACAGACGCATGAGACTGTGGTACGGATGGGCAGCAGCCGCAGCAGTGCTGATCGGCATATCAACAATAGGCATCCGGTTTATGCTGCATTCTCCGGAACACGACACAGAGGCTTTGACCTCCACACAATTGGCCGTGGCTACGGAACAGGCGTGGGAACAAACGGACAACGGACAACCGGCCGACGAAACAATACACACCGCCTCATCCCCCGGCAAGGAAGCAACGTCCGGAAAGGCAGTCCGGCACCGGACATGGACGGCACAGCAAAGGGAGACACTGGCCGAAGCAACGCTCCCGCTCGTGCAAACGGAACAACCGGCGGAAACCGCCCCCCAAGAAGATCAGACCGGAGATGCCGGCAAGCCCTCCGTCACCACAACAGAGAAAGGCACGGAAGCAACCCGGAAACATCCGGCAACACAACGGCCAAAGAGAAAAGAACTGCCCTTTGCACAGCAAGGCAGCAAACGCACGAAAACGAAAGGATGGTCGATGGGAATCACCGTGGGAAACATGGGGGGACTGATGGCGGACAACAGCGGAAGCACCTCCTCGCAGGCGAATGCGACGGGCAACATCTATTCCGGAAGCATCAGGCAGCTGAACCTGGCTTCCACGGCCGACGGATCGCTGTCCATCCCGGAAGGAGAACGCCTGATCTTCAAGGAAGGAATGCCCTACCTGATGGAATACAGCCCCACGGTCCAATCTGCCGAACACAAGCAACCGGTCAGTGCGGGCATCTCGGTGCGCAAACGGTTGCCGAAAGGCTTTTCCGTCGAAACCGGACTGACCTACACCTACCTGGCATCGGACATCCTGTACCAGGGAACTGACGAGAAAGTCAGCCAGAGCCTCCACTATCTCGGAATCCCGCTGCGTGCCAACTGGAGTTTCATAGAAAACCGTCGTTGGAACATATACGTATCGGCGGGAGGAACCGTGGAGAAATGTGTGTTCGGCAAGATTGGCAGCGAAGAAGAAACCGTAGACCCGCTGCAGTTCTCGGTGATGAGCGCGATAGGCGCACAAGTCAACTTGAGCCAACACATCGGCATCTACGTGGAACCGGGCGTTTCCTACTACTTCGACGACGGTTCCGAAGTACAGACCATCCGCAAGGAAAATCCTTTCAACTTCACGCTGCAGGCAGGACTCCGCTTCAGCTATTGAACGATGTTTTCCCTCGGTAGCTACCAAGGGGAGGCCGAGGTAGCTACCAAGGGGAGGTCAAGGTAGCTACCAAGGGAATGCCTCGGTAGCTACCGAGGGAAAACCGAAATAGCGGGGATGGTATCACTACTCATTATCAATGGATTAGACTCCTACTGCGAACCTCTACATTCCCCAGGGAAGTCCGGCGGCATACCAGGCGACAAACAGGGTCGTCCATCCCGCCAGGATGAGAAGGGAGTACCTCCAGGTGAATTGCAGCAAGGAAACATAAGTGAGCCGGTTGTCATAGTGCCGCATACAGGCCAACACCAACGGCATGTAAAGCAGAAAGGGGGTAAGGGCGTTCGTTGCAGAATCGCCAATCCGGAAAGCGCATTGGGTCACGTCGGGAGATATGCCCAGGCTGCCCAGCACGGGCACGAATATGAACGACATGAAAGTCCACTTTGCCGCCGTCGGAACCACCACCAGGTTAATCACCGCCGTGAAAAGAATGAGCAGGACCAATGCCGGCAAACCGTCAAGGCACCGGGCAGAAACGGCTTCCGAACCCACGACGGCCAGGCAGGTGTCTAGCCGGGAATACTCCAGGCAGGCAATCATCTGCGCCGCAAAGAAGACGATGACGAAATAGCTTCCCGACAGTTTCACCGGTTGCACCAGTCCCGCAACCACGTCCGCATCGGTGCGGTAGCGTCCGGATGCAAAGCCATAGACCATGCCCATCAGACCGATACCGGACGAAATCAGGAAAAGGATGCCGACCATGAAAGGAGAATGAGCCAGCCCGCCCCTCACGCTGCGCAGGATGCCCCACGAAGAAAACGTGGACCAGGCAATGACCGCAGCATACAGCCCGCCCACCGCACAGGCCGCCACCAAAGCCCTGCGTTCTTTCCGCGAAAGCTGCTTGCGCCCGGCAAAGTCCGTCGCCCCGCCATACCGGCCCAACGCAGGCAGCAGCCAACGCCACGTGACCCGACAGATGATGCCTGCCAACAGCAGGGTGGAAGCGCAAAGGAAGTAACAGTTGCACAACGGCCCGACGGTTGCCGCACCCGCCAGCGTCGCATCGGCCGCTTCCTGTGTGGCCAACGCCAGCCGAGCGTCCAACGTGGCCGGCACGAGGTTGGCACTGTAGCCGCAGGCAACCGACACCCAGGCCACCACGATGCCCCCCACCGGATGCAGGCCGGCGGAATGGAACAACGTGGCCGCCAAGGGCAGCAGCAGGACGTATCCCGCATCGCCCGCCACGTTCGAAAGCAGTCCCAGGAGTACGACACACAGCACGGTGCGCTTCGGACGGAGATGCCGCCGCACACCGCACCGCATACAGGCATCCACGAAACCAGCGTGTTGCGCCACGCCCATGCCGAACATGGCCACCATCACCTGCCCCAAAGGAGCAAATCCCGTGAAGTTTGTCACCACGTTCCGCAACCACCAGCGGAGCCCCTCGGGACTGAGCAGGCTCTGCACATGCACCTCGTCGCCGGTGTCAGGCCGCAATGCAGCCAGCCCGTACACATCGCAAATCCACGACAGGAACACCACCAGAAGGGTGAGCAGGAAAAACATCGTGGCCGGATGCGGCACATTTCCCGGAAACCGCCTATTCGTCATCTGCCTCCAGGTTGTCAATGTCCAGAATCCGCAGTTCCAACGCACGCACCACCAGGCGGGTTGCGTTTACGCCCACCCGTTCTCCCTTCGGGAAGAGCCGGCCAATCAGGTCATTCTGCCGTTTCTCCAACGACTTCACGCCAAAGGGCATCCCCCTCAGGTTGGCTATCATCTCTTTGGTATAGCCCAAGGCCAGGTGGCGCAAAAGACGCTCGTCGTACTCGTCGATGTCGTAGCAGATAAGTGCCTCCTGCCGTTTGGCATCGTTGAGCACGGAACGCCTGAAACGTTCCATTATCCTTTCCATGATGGGCTGGTTGAACACCATTCTCTTTCCGTCAATCACGGCCTGCACGTCCGTCTTTGTCAACAGTTCGCCCGTCTTCAGGATAATGCCGTCCGCTCCGGCATCAAGCACGTCCACCCACAGCTTCTCGTTCTGGATTTCTCCCGTAAAAATCAGGACATGCACACCGGAATAACGCCTGTGGATGTTGCGGCAAATGTCTACGCCTACCGTCGTAGAGCCTCCCAGTCCCAAGTCCAGCAGAACCATGTCAGGCACCCCGGCTTCCATCAGTGCCCAGAACTCTGCCTCGGTCATTGCCGTGCCTGTCACTTCCGCATCGGGTATCTCGTGCCGGAAGATTTCTTCCGTGCCTTTCAGTTCCAGCTTTACATCTTCTACTATGATTACCTTAAACTTCTTGTTCTCCATTGATACACTCTTTTTTTTCGTTCGTTTTGATTTCAGACGTTCTCCCGGTTCTTCACAGCCGGCAGCGTAAAATAGACCGTAAATCCCCCGCCCGGCTCCACCGTCGCATTCATCCGGCAACCCCTGCGCCCTGCATATTCATCGTGCTCCCGGATTATCTGTTTGCAAATCAGGTATTCTGTTCCACGCAGTTCTCCTTTCTCCCCCACCTTCATGCGGGCAAGGCAAGGATAGAACAGGCGGTTCAGTTCGTCCTGTGTCCGGTTGCGCCGGGTGTCCGTAAACCTGAAGCAGACATACCCGTCCGACTCCTCCGTCCGCAACCGCACATCGCCGGCCAACGGGACAGACAGAGCCTCGTCTATCAGGTTCTCCAGCAGGAAGCACAACAGGTGGCGGTCGCCCGACACCCGGCCTTCTCCCGCCTCCACCTGCAGGGCCACCGGCTGCGGACATCCTTTGGCCGCTTTCCGGAAATACTTGCCGGCCGCCTCCAGCAGGTCGCCCACCGGGATTGCCGTGCGCCTGAACGTAATGTCCTCCATCTGCCGGGACGCGCACTGGCTGAGAATCGTAAAGATGCCCTTATAGTAGTCAATCAGTTCGCCGATGGCAGCCACCGTTTCCTGTTCTTCCGCTTCCGTCTGTCCGCCCGCCTGTAGCTTTCCTATCAGTTGCCTGATTTTATTGGGATAATAAAATGTTTCGTGCTTGATGGTGGAAAGGCAGTTGTCCAACACCATGTTCTGCACGTGCAGCACACTGTCTTCCCAGGCGGCACGTTGCGCTTCGTCCTGTGCCATCTCGATGTCGTGGTACTTGTTGCTGAGCTTTACCACGGAATTGAACACCACCAATGCCACATAGCGGGCAATCAGTTCGAGCAGCAGACGGTCCTGCGGCTGTTCCGTACCTTCCCTGCGCTCCACGCACAAGGCACCGATGCAACAGTGCTTCCCGCCCACTTCCACCACAAGGGGCAGGGCCTGCATCGCTTCCTCCGACAGGTAAGCCTGCCTTCCGAAGCAACGTTGCATCAGGGCTTCCCGGCGGGTGTCCTGCTCCGTTGAATACTGCGTTGCCGGAAAAGAAGCACACACCCACTTATGCACCGTTTCCCCATAGACAGCAAGGCTCAGACGGTCTATCCCCAACAACTCGTTCACCGAATCGAAGGCAGTCTCGACAATGCGCTGCGGGATTTCCTCCAGAAGATTTTCTTCCTGCTGCAACCGCTCCTCGCCTTCGGGCACGGACACGAGCGAAACGGCAAAGACCTGCCTGTTGATTTCGAACACCTGCTCCAGGTTCCACCGGTTGAACAGCCGGCGACGGAAATACAGGACATAGTAGCCCAGCAACAGGGCCAGAAAAATCATCCCTGCCAGCAATATGCCAACCATCCTGTTTGTGGTGGAACGCTCCAGTTCCCGGCAATACTTCTCCAGCGACCGGTCCTCCCCCAGCAGTTTGTAGAGCGCGGTATAGGCCTCGTTGTTGTAGGCATACGCCTGCCATTGCTTCAAGGCGAGGAAAGCCACCGCCGCCTCATTCCGGATATCCAATATGACATGAAAGTCCGAATAGAACGGCTCGTCCCACCAGTCCAGTTCGGCCGGTGTCCCGGTATCGCACAGGAGCATACAACGCTGCGGCCGGACGGAGTATGCCTCGTAGTGGGCATTCAGGCACAGCATGGCCGAGTCGATGTAGGCCAACGCCCATTCGAACTCACCGTCCACGTTGCAATAGTAGGCAGCGTTGGCATAATTGGAGGCCGAGTCGAGCAGGACTTCATACCCCTCCTGCTCCCATACAGCCGACGAACCGGGAACAGCGTCCGCCGATGCCGTGCTTTCCCCGTTGCAGGAGGCCAGCCCCAACACCAGTGCCAGCATCCCTGCCGATTTGCGCACGCCCAGAGGCAGGCGGAAATAGAAACGGCTTCCCTTGCCCAGCGTACTTTCCACGCAAAACCGGCACACGTCAAAAAGCCCGTTCGTTTTCCGGTATTTCTCGATGATTCCCTTGCAGTTCATCAGCCCGAAACCGCTTCCCTTGCTCCGCTGCAGAACGTCCGGGTCGGCCGCTTCTTTCATGCCGATGGCTTTCGAATCGTACACCTTCTCGCCCAGGATGCGCATCACGTCCTCCGGCGAAAGTCCCCGCCCGTTGTCCTCCACAGAGATTTCTACATACTTGTTCGTCTGCCGGGCATATACCCGGACCGTGCCACCGGGCTGTGTGTACTTGCGCGCGTTCTCCGCCAATGTATTGATCATGAACAGGGTCAGTGCCTTGTCGGCCTTCACCCAGGCATCGGTCGGTGTCACTTCCAGCCGTTGCTGCTTCATCTCAAAGGCACGTGCCCCTTTCTGCAAAAGGGCGAACAGGTCGTTCAACCCGAAATTCCCGATGTTCAGGCTCAGACTGCCCTGCTTCACTTTCACCCACAAGGCCAGAATGTCATTGTATTCATTGATAGCACCTACCAGTTCGCCGATGTACCGGTACTTTTCTTCCCGGATGTCCGCTCCCAGTTCCCGGTATCCCTGCCCCAGCTTATGCACCTCGTTCGCAATCCGGTCAATGTAAGGACGGATGCCGTTCACGATAGAGAAACAGGTCTTCTTCACCAGGTTCTTCCGTTTATTGCCCGCGATGTGTTGCTCATACAGATAGACTTGCTTTTCCAGCCTCCGCCGCTCGTCGCCCAACGAAACGGAAGCCATCCCGTTCTCCAAGGCCCACCGGATGTAAGGACTGATTACACGTGCCATGGCCTGCCTGTCTTTGTCGGCCTTGTGGGGCAAGGACAGCCGCCTTCCTTCAATGCGGATGCCCTGCATACCGAACAGGCGGTCCACCCGCGTGCCGATGGCAGCCTGAATGGCCGCAACGATTTCCTCTTCGGACTGCGCATCGGCCGGAATGGAAGTCATTATCAGCTGGCAGATGTCCAGCATCTGCCGGATGCGGAAGAGATGAAGCCGGCTGCGGACTTTCGACCGCCTGTTGAACCACCAGAAGAAGATGACTGCCACCCCGAAACCGGTCACCACTGCCAGCAACAGGCAGTTCAACCGCCAGGCTTCCCGCTCCAACGCCTGGTAACGGCTCTCCAGTTCCTTGTCCTGCCGAGTATCCTCCAGAATGTCCAGGTAGACGTTCCGGTTGTAGTCGGAAGGTTCCTTCATGCCCAGGCCGGCATAAGCCACGCTCAACTGTTCGCGGATGCGCGAAATCCACTCCGGCACCGTCTTCAGTTTCTGTTTCATCCAGGTTTTCTCCACACTGCACACACCGCGCCCGTCAAAGGGCTTCAACCGGTCAAGGCTGTCCCGGCAATGATGAAAACGGGAATGATGATCATTGACGCATTCCAAAGCCTGCTTCAATGTGTCCAGAGCCTCCCCGTACCGCCCGTGGGCATTCAGATACTTTCCGATGGAGACGTAAGCACCTGCAATCTGGTACAAATCGCCGTAAGCCCGGAACGTTTCCAGAGCCAGTTGCCCCAGACGCAGGGGAAACAGAGAATCGGCCGGCAACCGGAACTGACGCAGGGCATGTTCCCTGTGGTGCATAAAAAACTCATAACTCTCCGCCGAGGACATCAGGTCAGCCAGCCCCTGCATACCGTTTCCCTCAAAATAGCGATAGCCTTTGCGGGATGCCAGGAGCCACGTTCCATAAAGTTCGTCAAACGCTGCCAGCCGCCTGGCATCCGGCGTCTCGCCCTCGCAAAGGGAAGCCGCTCCTTTGATGTAACGGTAATAAAGCAACTGGTTCGTATCGGCAGGCAATTCATCGTGTTCCGTCAAGGCTCGGATGCAAGCCAAGGCATCCGGACGCTGTTGCAGGTAATGGTAATAGACCGCAGAAACAATGTAGAACTCAGAACGGGCATAGCACAGACGCATCTGCCCGTGCCGGTCCACAAACAAGGCATCGTCTTCGGCTATGCGCTTCATGCGGCGCAGGGCACTGTTCCGGTAGTCGTAAAACTCTTTGTTCTGCGCGGTGCGTTGATAGACTTTCATCAGGCCGATGTCTGCAACGAGGAGTTCCACTTCGTTTTTCGTCCAACCGTATACCTGCAGATGCCATTGTTCGGCCTGCCCGAAGTCCATGTTCATGAAAGCACAAAAGCCCAGGTGATTGCAGGCCTCTGCCTTGCCTTGCCTGTACAGACGCGCCGACTCATAAGCACGCAAGGCAGCACGCTCCGATGCGGCCAGGTCTTTATAGCGACAGGCATAGGCCACCCCGTTCAACGAGTCCACTTCATGCACTTCTTTGGTGGGAGCCGTACCGACACAGGCACCCGTCGCCATGCAAAGGCATAGCAGACAGACCATTGTCCCTATCAGTGGAGGAAAAAGTTTCATGAAGCAAAACTACGAATATTATAGCTATTTTGCCACCATCGCATCAAAAAACTTGCAGAAATCGTCTGCCGGACAGAATGATTCTGCAACTTATATTGTGCGCGGAATATACTTGTGCATTTTATAGCACAAACTCATACCGTGTGAAGTATAATATATTTTCTCCTACAGGAAAATAGAGAGGAAAAAAATTATACAAGAAACTTACAATATCACTACGCTTCTTACCCATGTTGAAAAAGGCAGAACAAATAAAGTACATAAGGTTTTGCTGACTACATGTGTCTTTGGGCTGAATGGTTATTGATGGAGCCACTATCAAACTGTGTTCTGCAAATGTACAGGCACTGGCCAGAATCGCTTTTTACTCTTCTTTCGGTAAATACCTTGATTTTTGCTGTCAACCATTCAAGCTCTTGCATAAGTGCTTCTTGTTTTTCATTTTGATGTTTTAATAGGGTTGCTACATTTTCTTGTTGCTTTTCTGTCAAAGCATTTTCCAATGCCTGATTCTTTTGTTTAAGGAGGTTGAATTTCAGCAAAGCGGCAATGTACATACAGAAATATCCTACTGCAATATCGAATACCAAGACAAGCAGGTAATTGTTGCTTGAGTTTTGGATGCCTTTAGCCATGTATTCACTGATAGGAATAACAGCTAATATCATGATGATGGCTATTATATAAAGAACCTTGTATCGTGTTTTATGATTTACCTGTGGTAAAGAGGCAAACAAAAAGGCGATAACCAAAACGGCAATTATTGCGCAGAATGGTATGAAAGATGCTGCCATAAGTTTATTACTCTGTTTGAGGATTAATTACAATGCGCCAATAGCCACCAAAGTCTGCACCTTCACGAGACAAGATACCCATAGAACGCAGTTTGGCAATTTGTTTTTCTACGGCACGAGAACTTATTCCTATTTTATAAGCCATGGCCTCGGCTGATATTGAAGGATCAGAAATGACAAAATCAATAATCTTTTGTGCTGTCTTTCCTATATTTTTAGGTTTATCCATGATCTCTCCGAACTTTCTCTCCGAACTTTTGAGGGAGTCTCCGAACCTTTTCACCGAAGATTTTTGCGTGTCACTGAAGTTTTTCTCCGAACTTTCTTCGCTTGCAGAGTACTTTCCGAGGGTACTGTTTACCCTTTCAGCTACCTCTTCTATGGGAATTCTGCCATTCTGGCCCCAATTTAAGTTATAGAAGGTGGTGAAGAACGAGGAAGCTTCGGTTTTATAGCGAGGCTCCTTGCCGGGCAAAAAATTGGGTAGCTTCTCTGTTAATTCACGCATCTTACGCAGACCGGAACCGCGTTTCTCCATGTAGTCGAGCTGAGTAAACATATCGGCGATGACTGGATTGCGGCGTATGGATGGGACATTATAAATGTCTCGGTCTTGAATCTGTGTGCCGTCAAGCATCGCACCGGGTGATACCAATTCCACACGGTCATCGTAGATGTCGATATGTACCTCACCGCCCATTACGGTGTAATCCCGATGGATAAGGTGGTTTACCAACCCTTCAAAAATGGCACGGTCGGAATAGTCGGGTAGGTTCAAACGATAGTTCGGCATCTTCACCCATCCGCTCATGGTGTAGTTCTTGATGAAGTCCATGCCATACTTCAAAAGCAATACAAGATTTGCCCGATGCTCTACAGAACTGATGGCATCGTCTTTATAGAGCCCTGTCCAACGGGTACAGAAAATACGGGATTGGAACACAGTGCAATTGTCCACAAACAGCAGCCCAGCATTGGTCAGCTTGCCGTCGGACGTGACCAGTCCGAACGATTCCAAATACTTGTCATTCCATTCCTGATGTGTCTGCTCACGGAATGTATTGGCGAGGATGACGAAAGAGTGCCTGTCTGCATCCACCTGTGTAGGCAGCGAATCCCAGGTCATGTGCGTACCCTTTAATACTAACGAAAGAAGTTGTTGCGAATTGCATTCTACACTTTCATTTCCGACTCGTGTATAAGCTGTACGTGTTCCGTCTTGATAGTAATAATAAGGAGTCAGTGTGCCTGCCTTTACTTTCACTTCAAGCAGGGTATGTCCTTCGTGCTCAATCGGGATAAGTTGCACCTCCGGTACAGGGTCAAGCCTTGCCTTTATCATTTCACTGATAAAGTCGGCATCTGCTTGCGGATTCTCCAAACCAACAATCACTCCGTCATCGTTTACTCCATAGAACAGACTGCCACCGTCCGTATTGGCAAAAGCCGATACCGATTTCAGCCACGACCTCACTTTCTTACGTTCCAACATTTCCTTGAAGTCGTAAGACGTACATTCTGCTATAAGTTTGTTATCGTGTATCTGCATGATTTCCTTATTGTTGTTTGGGTACAATAACCCAATTGTTACATACAAAGGTAAAAATAAAACCGGAGAATCTGTTAAAATCGCTGTTCTCTTTTGATTTTTATGTGTTTATGTTGTTATTTATCAGAAAAATGACGATTTTCGCGGATAAGAGCTGTGTTTGCTTATGGATGCTTATTTTCGGGCTTGCATGATATTTGCAACACGCTCACGCAAGTCGCTGAAATATATAACGTATTGATTTTTATAAAGAAACCCATAAAGTGTGCTTTACAGACCGGCGGCGGATATTGCTTCCTTTGCGGTTGAAGCATATATTCATAGGCACATGATTCTATAATCATCGGCACTTGAAGCTATATGGCATCAGAAGTATATATTCATTTCGGATTTTCTTTCGACGGATGTCATCTGCGAGAAGGGCCACCGCAATCACCCGCTGACCGGGAAGCAAAAGAAGCGGAACCGCAAAAAGTCAAAGAAAAGATGCCTTGTGGAACACGTTTCCGGCTTTATCGGGGGAGCTATGCACGGTTCATTCGTAAGGTCTGTCGGCATCATAAGGCGACCGCAAACTTTGCGCTCACCTGCCTGGCATACAATATTTTCAGATACATCCAGATCAACAAATACCGTCCACAACTCCTTTCTTGCGAGGGATGATTGTGCTTAAAACAAAAACAGCCTGCAAAATGAGGGGATAGAACATTTCCGTGAACTGCCAAAGCCTCCAATGAGACACTCACTCCGCAAAATTGAATGCTGCCCAAGAAGTTTACGGACAAAATATCGAATTAATAGAACCTACCTAAACTTATTTTTGGCGTTCCGGATTGTCGGTAAAGGTGTCGTTGTTATCCGAATCATGGTGTTCCGAATCTTCAGCAGAGGAACTTTGAGCGATTGAACATGCACCACCTTTGATGTTGT
>CAYPUJ010000020.1:0-26269 GCA_964413805.1 uncultured Bacteroides sp.
ATCCGACCTGATTGCAAATCAATGTAAGTCTTAATCAATGAGAGGATAGCGCACTCAAACATTACGCATCCTCTCTTTGATTTTAAGAAACTGTTTCTAAGAAACTGTTTAAATTTTGAGTTTTAAAACTTGAAAAAGTGTTTCTTCTTTTCCGTGAAAATGATTATTTTTAAGACGGTAATAAACCCAAATCGGTCATTAGAAATTTTTGCAAGCAAAGTGTAAGATAAAATCTCATTATAAATTCAATCGTACATCGTATCGCTTAACTCCTGCTTAAAAAGCAGTGCGTATTTCATGCAAAAAGAAAGCGAAATTTTCTAATGACCGATTTGGGATAAAAAGGTGAAGGGCATCAAACGCCATGTGGTTGTTGACAGGAACGGTTTCCTGATAGCTGTCATGGTAACGATAGCCTGCGTGCACGACGGGAAGGCCGCTTACCTTTTGGCCGGATGCCTGAAAGAGCTTTGTTGCAATATCAAAGTTATCTTAGCGGATGCCGGATATAGGGGTGAAGTGGCTGCCAGAATCAGAAAGGCTTTCGGATATATGCTTGAAGTCATTGTAAGTGGAGACAAGTCAAAAGGCTTTAAACCGGTAGGTAAAAGATGGGTGGTGGAACGAACGTTCTCATGGTTTGACAATTACAGAAGACTCTGCAGAAACTATGAATTCACATTTGATTCGGCTGAGGAAATGGTCAAACTTGCTGCTATAAGGATGCTACTGAATAAAATTTAAACAGGCTCTTACAATTTTATACCTCTATTGATGCTTTTTACATCCTTTGTTCGTCATAATACTTCCAAATCTTTCGATACTGAGCATCTTGTATGAAGCAGGGTGATATGCTCCAAGGACGAGTGTGCATACTGCCATATTCTGGGCACTTTTGTGGTGCGGAGAAAATGTTGCATTCCACTCAATATCGAGAGCCATAAAGCGTTTTCCACACTCACTACACTTAAAAGGTATTGTACCTCTAACCATTTTATTTGAATAATTATCTAATCTTGTTCTTTATGGAGTCATAAATCATCATGCAAACCACTAATAGAAGATATCCTCCAACCACTCCCCAGATTACCATGTATATCCAGAAAAAAGGAGCAAACCACCATCTGTCATCAACCCAATGATGGTATGCTTTTGTTACACTTCCGTACTTATCTGTTTGCCAGATGAGAACTCCAAGGAATATGATGCTTTTGAATATGATTTCCCAAAGAAAGCATCTCCAGACGAATCCGCATCCCTTATTTTCTGCCATATTTTAGAAGCTGTTTTGAATTGATTTAAGAATAATGTTATAGGTCTCCTTAAAAATTGAAATCAGCAGATCCATTGGAAAAATGTTATATCTTTAAAGGTACCAAACTATAAAGTTATGACACATTATCCAACCGACCTGACTGAAAAACGGTGGCAAGTTATAAAAAATATTTTAGAGCCGCAAGCAAGGAACCGAAAAACATCCGCTTAAAGAGATAATGAATGCAATCCTTTATGTCAGCAAGACCGGCTGCCGGTGGCGTATGCTTCCCTCTGGTTTCGACCCTTGGCAAACCGTCTGTTACTATTTCCGTAAATGGAAGTTTGAAGGCGTGTTTGAAGAGTTAATGGACTCTTTGCATCCGCTCGTCCGCAAACAGGCGTGACGACAGACAAGCCCCAATCCTGGCATCATAGACTCCGGAAGCGTAAAGACCTCCCATCATGTGGATTCTGACCGTGGTATAGACGGAAACAAGAAAATCAAAGGGCGGAAAGAGCACATCATTGTCGATACGCTGGGGATTCCGTTAGCCGTCACAATCCATGAAGCCAACCTGCATGACAGCAAGGGCGCCCCACAAGCCATAGAGAAACTCGCGTATAAATTTCCGCGTTTGGTTAAAATATTGGCGGACGGAGGCTACAGGGGAGGTTTGGCTGATTGGGTCAGGAAGAGATTCGGATGGACATTGGAAGTTGTCCACAGACCGGATGAATGTCCGTCCTGGTTTCATGTATTGCCTAAACGCCGGATTGCGGAACGTTCCTTCTCATGGCCGGAGAATTTCAGAAGGCTGACTGTCGATTACGAATTCCTTGCTGATACTGTAGAAGCTATGGTACAACCTGCATTCATCCAAATCATGCTTAACAAATTCATCGAATGAAATCAAAACAGTTTCTTATATCCATACGCGAACATTGGCCGGTCGGGACGTAGGGCATTCCCCTGTTTCCCGACCGGCCTTTTTCTTTGCGGCCGCACGGAGCTACCGTCCGCTGTGAAACCGCACCAGTCCTTCGATGGGGCTTTGCACGACATGCCCCAGCCCGATGCCCAGGTCGTGCGCCGCTTCCTCCAGCAACGCGCGGAAATGCCAGGCCACCGAACCGGTGAAGTGCACGGGATGCGTGCGATAGTCGTATTGCGCCACGTTGCGCGTCAGGAAGTCACGAAAGCTGCCCGCCACCAGCCGGCGGACGGGTTCCTCGTCGAGCCGGGCAGACAGGAAAGGTGCCAGCCCTGCCAGGAAGCGGTTGGGGAAAGGCTGCCGGTACACACGGTCCAGCAGGGCTTCCTGCGTCAGACCCGTATAAGCGAAAAACGCATCCGCCAACCGGGACGGCCACAACCGTTTCAGCACGTTGCCCACCAGCAGCTTGCCCAGCACGGCTCCGCTCCCTTCGTCGCCCAGAATGAAGCCTAAGGGAGGAACGTTGGCGCAGATGCGCGTCCCGTCGTAGAAGCAAGAGTTGGAGCCGGTACCCAGGATGCAGGCAATGCCTGCCGAATGCCCGCAAAGGGCACGGGCAGCCCCCAGCATATCGGTCTCGACAACCACCGTCTGTGCGGAGGGGAACAGCCGCGCCAACAGGCGGCGCAAGGCAGCCGCCTTCTCCCCGATGCAGCCCGCTCCGTAGAAGCAGACGGCATCCACACCGCCGGAGGGTAGGGTAGGGAGGACGTTTCCGGTGAGTTCGCGTTCAATCCCGGCCTCCGTCTGATAGAAAGGATTGATGCCCCCCGTCCGGAAAGTGAGGGAGGGGGAACCGTCCGACACCAGGCACCAGGTCGTCTTGGTGGAACCGCTGTCGGCAAGCAGGCAATTCATGGGTCGCATATTCATGTTTTCGGGTTTTGTTCTTTTCCGTAATCCGGTTCAATCTTTATAAAAGCACACACGGCAATCGTGGCCACGCAGCACACCATCACCCAGACGAAGAACCATTCGTAGCCCATCTGCTCCTGCAACCAGCCTGCTGCCATGCCGGGCAGCATCATGCCCAGTGCCATGAAGGCGGTGCAGATGGCATAGTGGGCCGTCTTGTGCGTGCCTTCGGAGAAGTAGATGAGGAAAAGCATATAGGCGGTGAAGCCGAAGCCGTAGCCGAACTGCTCGACAAAGACGCAGGCATTAATCACCCAAAGGTTCTGCGGCTGGAAACAGCCCAGGTAGACAAAGGTGATGCAGGTGAGCGAAAGGCTCCAGGCCATGGGCCACAGCCAACGCCGCAACCCGCCCCGCGCCGCACACATACCGCCCACAATGCCTCCCAACGTCAGGCCGATGATGCCGACGGTGCCGTACACCCAGCCCACTTGTGCCGTACTCAGCCCCAGCCCGCCCTTTTCCACAGGGTCGAGCAGGAAGGGATTGATGAGCTTCACCAGCTGGGCTTCGGGCAGGCGGTAGAGCAGCATGAAGAGGATGGCCACGCCCGCCTGCTTCTTGCGGAAAAAAGAAACGAATGTGGCAAGAAACTCGCGCAGGATGTGCCGGGCACCCGTCTGTCCCGCTGCCGGGCGGTCGGACACAGGACGCGGCAGCACCCGCCCGTGGTAGAGGAAGCAGGCCACGAACAGGCCCGCCAGCACGTAGAAGGTGATGCTCCACGAAAACGCTATCCGCCCCGTGGCACGCTCCACCTCGCCCGCCAGCACCACCAGCAGCCCTTGCCCGGCAATGGTGGCCACGCGGTAGAACGTGCTGCGGATGCCCACGTACCACGCCTGTTGCCGCACGCTGAGAGCCAGCATGTAGAAACCATCAGCGGCAATGTCGTGCGTGGCCGAACTGAACGCCACCAGCCAAAAGAACGCGAGCGACCAGCGGAAGAACCCGTCCAGCGGCAGGGTGAAGGCCACGCCCGCCAGTCCCGCACCCACCAGCAGCTGCATGGACAGCACCCACAGGCGTTTGGTCTTGAGCAAATCCACAAACGGGCTCCAGAAGGGCTTGATGACCCACGGCAGGTAGAGCCACGAGGTGTAGAGGGCTATGTCGGTATTGGAGACTCCCAGCTTCTTGTACATGATGACGGAGAGGGTCATGACAGCCACGTAGGGCAGCCCTTGTGCGAAGTAGAGGGTCGGAATCCAGGCCCACGGTGTCAGCGTGCGGTTCTTCATAAGGTTTCGATGAGGGCGCCCGGATAATACTGGTTCAGAATCTCCCTATAAGTGAAGCCTTCGTCCGCCATGACAGCCGCGCCTATCTGGCAAAGCCCCACACCGTGTCCCCAGCCGAGGCCGTGCAGGACAAACCGCCCCGGAATGCCTTCGGGCGAAACGTCCTGCTTCTCCACCGTGAAGTTGGAACTGTACAGATGGCTGTGCGAGAGGACGCGGCGTATCTCCAGTTCCTTGCCGATGACCAGCGAGGTGCGCGTACCCACAATCTCCAGCTTCCAGATGCGCCCGCTCGCACCGCGTGCCACAGGCACCAGGTCGGTAATCTGTCCGAAGTCCGTCCCGGTGCGTCCGGCAATCAGGGCGGCCAGTTTCTCCTGGCTGTACGCCGTCTGCCAGTGCAGGAAGTCTGTGGTCTGCCGGTCGCCGGTCGTCAGGATGCGGGACAGGATGTCTCCTTCCGCCTTGCCGCAGTAAGGGTCGGGGCGGGAAGCCAGGTAGGGATGAGGCAAGTCATCCCAACAGTAACGGAACTCCTCGGTGACCCCGCCGCAGCATTTGGAGAAACGGGCATCGCATACCCGGCCGAGGTAGGTCAGCACTTCACCGGCGGTTTCGGCCACCGCCCGGCGGGCTGCGTCGCTGATGGGGCGCGTAATGCCCTGGTAACGCTGGCAGTGGTCATCGGCACAAACATCGAAGCGGGTGTGCGTGCGGCAGTCGTACCAGCGCAGCCGTTCGCCCTCGGTGACCACCTCGGCGGGAGCCGTCTGCGTGCGCGGCTCCTGCTTCATGCGTTGCAGCCAGCTGCGTGCCACGACGGTCTGCGCCTTCAGAAACTCCAGCGGGGCGGCGGCATTCATTTCACTGGAGATGACACTGGCCAGGTATTCCTCCATGTCCACTTCGTTGACGGCGGTCAGTCCGCCTTCCTCTGCGATGAACTTCAGGCTTCCCCGGAAACGCTGGTTCTCCCTGTGCTCCCAGTGGAAGTGTTTTCCCACGACAACATCCCGCAACTCGAAATACTGTTGTGCCTCGTCCTCCACCGGGTCGAAACGGAGGGTTTCGAGGACTCGTCCGTCCCACACCGGTCCGCCGTCCCGGCATTCCACCTGTTGCGTCCCCTTCACATAGCGTTGCCACACGACAACGCCCCTGCAATAAGTGGCCGTGGCCAGGAAGTAACCGGACAACTCGAAGGTCAGGACTTTTCCGGAGAGGATGCCTACCTCAACGTTGGGTGCTTTCATGTCTTGTCTCATAATCTATCTGTTTGTTTATGCGTTGAATCATCAAGCGGCTTTCAGCCTGCGAACGGCACACCTCGCCCAATATCTGTGCCACGTCACCTGCCGTGATGCGCAGGAAGTCTGCTTCCACGGGCAAGACAAACACCCCGCCCATGTCCACCGCCCCAGGGCTGCACACCATCCGGGCATCCCCCTCTGCAAAGTAGCAGGCCGGTCGGTGCCTGCGCCGGGGGAAGAGGAAAAGAGTCCATCGGGAAAGGGTCGCGTCGTAACCGGCCAGGAGGTTCAGGCGAGGTTCGTCTTCTCCCGGCTCCACGGGCAAGGCCCGGCAAAAGGATTCGAACAGACGGACCGTATCGCCGGGACAATCCGACCCGATGACCCATGCGTTCCGGGGCGCATCGTCCGGCAACCAAAGCACCGCTTTCCCCCACACGGCCACCGGTGCGCCTGCCCGTCCGCGCCACTGCTGCTCGATGGGCAGGAAACCTTTGCTGCCCGCCTGAAAGTGGGCATGGTCGGGAGCGGAAGCCCCGCAGCAGGGGCCGTTGTAGAATATCGTATAATCGGACAAGGCACGAGCCAGGTCCAACATATCTGCCAGGCGACCGGCAATGCGTTGCGGACGGTGGCGGGTGTCGGCCACGGTGAAATGCCGGGGGAAGATGGGATAAGGATTGACCAACAGGTGGTAATGCTCCTTCCAAAGCAGGTATTCCTGTTGCCGGGGACGGTTCTCCGCACAAAGGAAGCATTTCCGTTGACGGATGGCCGTTGCATCCACCCGTGCGCCGGAGGAGACGATGCGGGCCGGATTGAACTGCACCCGGTAGGCAAGCCCCCCGACCTCCAGCGTGCGGGCCTGCACACCGGCCAAGGCGGCGTAGCGGGTGCGGACGGTTTCCCATGCAGACAGTTGCCTGTCCAGCAGGTTTGCGACTTCGGCGTTCATGCTTCTTCCTGCAAACTGTTCCATAATGCCATGCGTGCTTTCAGTTCCCACGTGCGGATGCGGTCTTTGTAGGTATTGTGGGCGTTCTGCGCAACAATGTCGAGCGCCGCATCCGAGTTGCCTTCCCACCGGCGGCAGAGGTAGACCACATCATACACCCGCCCGATGCGGTAACGGCGCGAAATGGCCAGACCGACGGCATAATCCTCCCCGTAGCTGGTGTTCGGGAAGTTCAGGGCACGGAGCACGGGGGTGTAGAACGCACGTGGTGCCCCCAGTCCGTTGACGCGAAGGGCGTTGTTGTGGCCATTGTCGGGTGTCCACTCGCGGTGGTCGATGATGCCGGGCGGCAAAGGATTCAGGGCAAAGTCGGTCATCAGATACGTGCCCACCACCATCGCACAGCGTTGCTCATAGAAAGCACGCACCAGGGTGGAGAGCGTGTGTTCATCCTTGTACACGTCGTCGCTGTCCAGCTGCACGGCAAACCTTCCGCAACGCGGGTCGTGCACCGCCAGGTTCCAGCAGCCTCCGATGCCCAGACCGGTACGCGGGGGAACCAGGTGGACGAGCCGCGTGTCGCTGCGGAAGGCACCGATGGCTTCCGCTGTGCCGTCTGTGGAATGATTGTCCACCACCAGCACGTTGAAGGCAAAGTCCGTCTGCTGCGAGAGGGCCGACCGGATGGCATCGCCGATGGTGCGGACACGGTTGCGCACCGGGATGATGACAGACACCTCGCACGGGAAGTCCCCGGAGAAGTCCGTCACCTCCTGCCGGGGAGGCAGACAGGCACCCACGTCCTTCAGGTGGGCGGTGCAGGCGCGTTCCATTTCCAATTGCCGTTCGCGGTTGCGCGGGTCCACGTAGTCAAACTGCTTCTCGCCGCTCGGGCGGTTGTCCGCTTCCGGTTCCGTATAGAGGTATTCGTTGATGTGCACCAGGGGGGCAGCCTGCGAGAGTTTCAGCCGCAGGTCGTACAGCCCGGCAAAGCGGTAGGCATCCGGCTGCATCCGGGCGGCGGCCTGCTTCAGGCAGCGTGTGTCGAACAGGAGCAGCGAACCGAAGTCGAAATCGTCGCGCAAGGCACCGGCCTGGTAGTCGATGACCGGAGCCGCCGTCCGCTGCCCTTCTTTCCACAGCCAGCGGTCGGCATACACCATGCCCGCCCCCGTGGCGGCCGACACCTGCACCATCCGTTCCAGGGCAAACAGGCCAAGTTCCGGGGCAGCGGTTTTCTTATATAATAAGGTATAAGGAGCTTCCGCCGCGTTTGCCACGGCCTGCAGGGTGCGGCTGCTTTCCGGATGGTCGATGTGCAGCAGGCGGCAACCGGGCAATGCCTCCTTCGTGCGGTCGGCAGTCAGCAGCCACACACGGGCCACCGGGCCGGAATCCTCCTGCAGGGCGGCCAGGGTCTTCCGGGCCTGCTGCACGTCGCCGTAAGGGATAAAACAATCTATCGTCTGTTTCATTGCGTATTGTTTGAATCGTTTTGCTTTCTCATTCCTCGTACAGCAGGTAGGGCTTGCGCTGCCGTTTGAAGCGTTCCACCTCCTCTTGCCAGCCCGCCCTGATTTCGTCCGCATCCTTGCCTTGCAGAATCTGGAGGCGCACGGAGTCGGTGCCCATCAGCAGGTCGAAGAAAGGACGGAAGAAGTCTTTGCCCATCTCCAGGCGGCGGTAAGCGTCGATGACGTAGTGCAGGTTCACGCCTTCCCGGCGGATTGCCTCGTCGGACAGGCCGCTGAGGTCTACCCCGTGGCACAACCGGTTCTCCAGAGGCGGATGCTTGGCCCCCGCCCTGCTGCGCGGCGTGAAGCTATAGCTGCAGCCCTTCATGTCCGGATGTCCGTACACCTGGAAAGGCTTGTCGGTGCCGCGCCCCAGACTGACGGGTGTGCCCTCGAACAGGCAGGTGGAAGGATAGAGGTAGACCGACTTCATGTCCGGCAGGTTGGGCGAAGGAGGTACGGGCAGGACATAGGGAGTGCGGTGCGTATAGTTGAGGCAGGGCACCACCCGCAGCGGGCAGGTGCGCCCCTTCGTCAGCCAGCCTTCGCCGTTCACCATGCGTGCCAGTTCGCCCAGCGTCATGCCGTGCACCAGCGGGATGGGCAGCCAGCCCACGCCCGACCTGAACCGCATGTCGAGCACGGGACCGTCCACATAATGTCCGTTGGGATTGGGACGGTCCAGCACCACCACCCGCTTCCCGTGTTCGGCACAGGCGTCCATCAGGCGGCACAGCGTGATGTAATAGGTGTAAAACCGGGTACCCACGTCCTGGATGTCCACCAGCAGGATGTCAAACCGGCGCATGGAGGCGGCAGACGGCTTGCGGTTCTTTCCGTCGTAGAGGGAGAGGATGGGCACCCCCGTCCTGGCATCGACCGAGCCGGACACGTGTTCGCCCGCATCGGCATCGCCCCGGAAGCCGTGCTCCGGCGCAAAGACGGCGGTCACGTTCACGCCCTTTTCCAGCAAAATGTCCAGGATGTGGCGGTCGCCCACCCGCCCGGTATGGTTGGAGAAGAGGGCGACCCGCCTGCCTTCCAGCCAGGGCAGGTAGATGTCCGTCTGCTCGTCGCCCGGCACGACGCGCCCCGTTTGCGCACAGCCCGTCCCGGCAAGCACCGGCAACAGAAGCGCAACCGCAAGGCAGAAAACGGAACGGAAGATGGGAGGCATAACGTGTCTTTTTGATACATACTCCACAAAGGTACGAAAGAATTTGCTAAGAGCCGCAAGTTTTCACTACCTTTACCGCACGGAATCCTTCAAAAAACAAACGAACGTATGACACTGCAAGAATTTTTCACCCACGACCGCTTCGCGGAACGGAGCGGCGTGGAACTGCTGGAAGTGAAGGAAGGCTACAGCAAAGCCCGCCTGTGCCTCACCGCCGAACACCTCAACGCGGGCGGACGCACCCAGGGCGGTGCGCTCTTCACGCTGGCAGACCTTGCCCTCGCTGCCGCCGCCAACTCCCACGGCACGCTGGCTTTCTCACTGTCCTCCTCCATCACCTTCCTGCGCGGGAGCGGCGCGGGCGACACCCTCTATGCCGAGGCGCACGAACGCTACACGGGACGCACCACGGGGTTCTACCAGGTGGACATCACCAACCAGCGGGGAGAACTGGTCGCCACGTTCCAGTCGAGCGTGTTCCGCAAAGGGGAGAAACTGCCGGTTGCCGGGCTTCAGTCTTCGGACAAGACGGACGACATGGGGTAGCGGTTGCCCCGCACGCTCTTCAAGAAGGCTTTGGCAGAGCCGAAGTTGAGGTACATGTCCAGGCGGATGGGTAGGTGGTTGTCGTCGTCCGAGACAAAGAAGGTGATGACCTCCACCTCCTGTTCATTCCCCCGCCTGTCTTTCTTGTATTCCACGAAGGAATAGACCAGGCAGCGGTAGGTGATGCCATTGTCGGCCTTTACGTTCTCCACGCCCCGGTAGATGAGCGTCTGCTCCTCCACCCGTCGCCCTGTGGCCATGGGAAAATGAATCTTGTCGCCCACCCGGTAGTCGTCGGCGTTGTAGGAACGGGCCTGTGCCAGGATGCTCAGCATGTCGAAGATGCAACGCGAGTCGTTGTACTCCATTTCGTCCGTCCGCCCGTCGCGCCGGGTGCGGCGTTGCTTCACGTAGGATACCCCGTCCCTGTAGTCAAACCAGGCTTCGTCCACCGTATAGCGTTTGCCCTCCTCCGCAGCCTTGCGGAAGTAGCGCGGCTCCAGCCGGTCGGTGACGTAGCACACCAGCGTGTCGCGCATCTTGAAGAAGAAGTCGGTCTGCTTGCTGCCCACCGAGAGGAGGTCGAAGCGGTAGGCGGGTTGCCGGTCGTAGGTGGTCGCGGTGGTAGTGAGGGTGGCCAGCCCCACCTTCTTCCAGATGAACTTCCAGTTGAAGTAGAGGTCGTACACCACGTGCTCGCCGCTCAGGAAAGCCTTGTTCTCCGCCTGGCACTGGGCTTGCGCGGTGGTCGCCGTGCCCGCCAGCAGGCAGACGGACAGCAGGAGCAGGCATCCGGCCTTCTTCCAGACGGCTGTCCGTCCGGCAGTCTTATTTGCTCTTTTTCTTTTCATCGGGTTTCTGTTTTTTCAGGTCGTAGGGCTTCTGTTCATCCAGGGGTCTGTCCTTGATGTTCCAGGTCTGCGTCAGCTCGAAGTTGGCCTTCAGTTCCAGCACCTGCCAGTAGTAGTACACCATTTCCGGCTGCAGCTTGTCGGCATACTTGCCGGTGTCCCACGTGCGGTTGCCGTTGGTGTCCTCCACGAGGCGTGCGCCGTATCTTCCGGGGTTGAGGAAGTAGAAGTCCGCCTTCCCGTCTCTCACGTCCACCGTCCGCAGCACATTGTCCTTCTCGTCCAGCAACTGCACGAAGGCAGGCAGTTCCGCCCCGCTGACGTTGAAGAAGATGGCCCCGTAGTCTTCGGGCATCTTCACCTTGAACTCTTTCTTGATTTTGTCGGTGAACAGTCCGTACAGGCCGTAGAAGCCGACGGAGTCCACCTCGAAGGCGTAGCTCCCGCCATACATCCAGTCCTTTTCGGGCAGGACGTTGTAGATTCTGTGGTCCAGCGGGTCGCGCTCAAGCGTAAAGGGAATGTCCTGCCACAAGGTGTCCACCTTCTGCCGCAGGTGGATGGCCGTGTCGTTTATCACGGACAAAGGTTCGGGGAAGGTGAGCGTGATGTAGTCGTACACGTCCATCGACGTGGGGGCATAAACATCCACCGTCAGGAAGGTAATGTCGGGCAGGTCCGGTTCCCCCCGCTTCTGCCTGCGTTCGCGTTCCTTCTCCCGCTCCTCCTGCTCCTTCTTCAGTTCCTTCTCCGTCTTGGGGCGTTGCCTCGACACCAGTTTCAGGGTGTCGGTGCGCGGCACCAGTTGGTTGAGCGTATCGGTGTAGAGATAGGACAGGCTCATCTTCAGCGTGTCTATCTGATAAATCAGCGAATCCTTGATCCAGTAGTGCAGCGTGTCGTTCCGCCCCGTGGTCTGGTCGATGATGAAGGCATCCCGCTCGTCGAAGTTCAGCCCCTTGAGCAGCGGCAGGCTGTCGGCCGGTGCGGTGAAGTAGAGCGAGAACTCCTTCGGCGTGGTCCGTTCGCTCCGGGCAAGGCGCTGGTTGAAGGTCTCCTCCGTGAAGCAGCGCAGCAGCAGGTCGTCGGGCAGGTAGTGGGTGTACTCCGTCTGCAGGATGGTGTCGATGGTCAGCGAGTCCACCCAGAAGGTATCCTGACGCATACGTCGCTCCATGCGGGTCTCCACGATGGAGTCGTAGAAGGCGATGGCTTCCGTCGGCTGGCTGAAGTAGTAGTTCTGGTCGGCATCCTGCAAGGCATAGATGCGGTAGTTGCCCGGTGTCACGCCCCGGATGGAGAAACGTCCCCGGCTGTCGGTGCGCCCCACGCGGTCGAAGGGCAGGGTGGTGAAAGCCGAGTCTTCCGGGTTGGCCAGCAGGCCGACCTGCATCCCTTTCACCGGCTCCAGGTTCGAGGCATTGAGCACCGTGCCCGAAATGACCATGCTGTCCAGCACGTCGCCCGTGGAGAAGGTGAAGGTGAAGCCTTCCAGCGCGTTCCCCTCGTTGTTGTCCTGTATGGCGTCGCTAAAGTCGATGGTGTAGGTCGTGTTGGGCTTCAGGCTGTCTGCCAGGTTGACGATGACCCGCTTGCTGCTCGCCTTGATTTCGGGCTGCTGGTGTTGCGGGGGAGAAATGACGACTTTCTCGCCGGCACTGCTCAGCGTGATGAATTCATCGAAAGCGATGGAGACACGCTTCCGGGTGACATTCAGTTCACCCGGCAGGGGAGTACTTTTCAGGAAGCGCGGCGGATCTTCGTCGATGGGGCCTCCCTCCAGGTTTCCGATGCTGGCGCAGGAATAAAGAATGGCTATCAGCACGGCCAAACCCGCCAGTCGGCGCACGAGCGTTTTCATCTGTTCCTTGTAATGTCTGTAATCCATGCCGCAAAAATAAGAGGATTTCGCCAATAAACCATGCAGGCTTAGCGTATTTTCACGTATCGGAATCCAAAGGTTTTGCCCGACCTGCAACCCGTTTGCCGGACACAGGCACGGAACGTGTTCCACACAGGCATCCCACTTGTTCCGTACAGGCATCCCGTCTGTTCCGTACAGGTGTCCAAGAAGAGCGTAGTTTGTATTGGTTATCACGTGTTTATACTGTGCGCGGAATGTATCTGTGCATTATGGCACACAGATGACACAGACGGACACGGATTTGCACAGATTAATGGAGGCTGCGCTGTGTCTGCATAGAAAGCCGTGTTCCTCTGTGTCCGTCTGTGACATCTGTGTGCATACAACGTCTTCCTTACAAATACCCGTCTTGCAGGTACGGAAAATTCTTGATAAATTGCCAGTCCGGACCTTATCCTCTGCCGGGAAAAACCGGACGAAAATATTGAAACCGGGGTGCACCGGGAGGGGAAAACGTATGCAGACAAAAAAATGCCGTTACTCCCGGGGTAACGGCACTAATAACGGCACAAATATAGAGGTTTTTTCCGTGCCATGCAAAAGAAAGCAACTTTTTTCGCCAAAATCTTAAAAAGAATCTTGATTTACGTCTAAAATACTTTCTTCCTATGAAACCAGACAATCTTTTTACATTGTGGAACGAAACCATTTGCGAATATCTCAACAACCGGCAACCCGGCACGGCACATGTCTACCGCTACGCCTACCACTCGTTCGTCCTATATAATAAAGGTATAGAAGCGTTGCCTTTCGGGCAAATCACCCCACGCCTGCTGCACGGCTACGAACTCCACCTGCTCGAATGCGGCAAAAGCTGGAACACCATTGCCACCTACATGAAGTCGCTGCGTGCCGTCTACAACCGGGCAGTCCGTCGCGGCCTTGCTCCCTACGCCCCCGAACTGTTCAGAAACGTATGCACCTCTCCCCGGGATGCCCGCAAACGCGCCCTTCCGCCCCGCGTCATGGGCAGCCTGCTCAAGCCTGCGGTCGGCGGAAAAGCCTGCAACCGTCCCGAAAAGCCCGCCCTGCGCAAGGCACACCTGCTGTTTTCGCTGATGTTCCTGTTGCGCGGTATGCCTTTCGTGGACGCGGCTTACCTGCGCAAAGCCGACCTGCGCGGCGACGTGCTGACCTATCACCGCCACAAAACGGGGCGCAGCATCACCGTCCGCCTTACCCCGGAGGCGCAAGGCATCATCCGCACGCTGCAAGGCATGGAGCCGCCGCGCGGCGGTTACCTCCTGCCCTTCCTGTCCCTGCCCAAGGACAGCGAACAGTCCTACCACGAATACCAATGCGCCCTCCGCAGCTTCAACCGCCGCCTCAAGCAACTGGCCGGAGACTGCCGGGAACTGGACGGGCTGAGCAGCCATTGCGCCCGCCACACCTGGGCTACGACGGCCTACCACCTGCAGATGCAGACGGGGCTGATTTCGGAAGCATTGGGGCACTCGTCCATATCCGTCACCGAGCACTACCTGCAGTCTTTCCACAGCGAAGCCCTCCATGCAGCCAACCTGCAGGTGATAGGGCATGTGCTGGATGCCGCGTCCGTGCCTGCCGGGACGATGAAGGTGCGGAAAGCACGCCGGGATGCAAGCGGCCGTTCCAGGGCGGAAACGGGAAGCAGGCGGCCGTCTGCCGGGCTGTTACCCCGGGAGTAACGACCCGGCAATGGAAAGCGAATATACATAAAATACATAACATAATAAAAAGGTGTAAGCGAATGAAAATGAAGAAAGAAACTCTGTAAAGGAAAAAACATGTGCAAAAGAAGAAACCATCTTTATTTTTTAATTTATAAATTAAAACTTAATCGATTATGAACAAAAAGTATCTGAGTGTTTTCCTGTTCAGTGCTCTGTTAGCGGGCACGGCAGGAACGTTTACGTCCTGCAAGGACTACGACGATGACATTGAAAGCCTGCAAGGCCAGATTGATTCCCAG
This sequence comes from uncultured Bacteroides sp., assembly GCA_964413805.1. GTDB lineage: Bacteria > Bacteroidota > Bacteroidia > Bacteroidales > Bacteroidaceae > Bacteroides. The sequence continues at coordinate 14,577 of CAYPUJ010000020.1, forward strand.
GGAACCAGTCTGGAGAGCGAACTGAGCACCATCAACAGTTCCATCAGTTCCCTGCAGTCTGCCCAATCGAGTCTGGAAGCAGCCCTCAGCGCTGCGGAATCTGCCGCTGAAGCCGCTGCACTCCAGGCCCAGATTACGGCTATCGAAACGGCTGCCGCCGAACTGGAAGAGGTGCGTGCCACCCTGCAGGCCGCTATCGACGCCAACACTACGGCTGTGGAAGAAATCAGTGCCATCGTCACCGAAGTGGAAACGACAATGGCCGAAGTTGTGGGACGCATCCAGGCGTTGGAGAGCTTTGTAACCACCACCGAATCTGCCCTGGCAGACCTGCAGACTGCACAGGCTACGCTGGAAAGCTCCATCACAACGCTGAGCGAAAGCGTACAGGCCACACTGGCCGAGCACGGGCAACGCCTGACTGCCCTGGAAGCACAGATGGCAGCCCTGGAGGCTTATATGAATGATGACATCGGTGTGCAGATTGACGACATCATGAGCCAACTGAGCGGACTCAACTCGCTGTCTGAAGCCATTGCCAACGTAGACAAGCTCCTGGCCGCTTACCAGGCCAGCAACGATGCCGCACTGGCCAACACGGACAGCATTGTAGCCGACCTGAAGTCGCAACTGGAAGCTGCCCAGGCCGAACTGGCCGCCGCAGGCACGAGCATCAGCGGGCTTGACTCGCAGGTGGCAGCACTGGAGGCCGCTCTGGAAGCACTGCAGGAAGGGCAGTTGAGCCAGGCCGACCTGGATGCCATCACCGAACAGATCACGGAAAGCGTAAGCAGCCAGTTAGAAGAACTGTCGGCTACCATCACAGAAAAGGTGAACGCAGACCTCGACCTCTTGTCGCAGGTTTTGAGCACGCAAGTCACGCACGTTTCGCTGTACATCACCACGAGCAAGGACTACGAATACCTGAACCTGGTTTCGGCTGAAGCTGTACGCACATGGACGTTCGGCGAAGGTCTTGCCGGTTCGCCCGTATCGTTCACGCTGGGCGACAGAGAGACGTTCGAAGATAACTTCCTGCTGCGCGTTTCTCCCACCACTGCAACGCTGGACAAGAGCAAAATCAAGCTGGTGAACAGCAATATGGAAAGCCTCGAAGGCCTGGTTGAAATCGAATCCATCGAACCTTACACCAGCCTGGTGACCACCCGTGCCACTTCGGCCAACGGACTGTGGCAGGTGAACGTGAAACTGGTTGACAACTACGACTCTGACGCTTACAACAAGGCTGCAGCCGTCACCTCCAACAACGTTACGGAGCAAATCCTCTATGCCGTAATGGTGGGCGACAGCACGACGGGCGAACGCCAGGTTGTGTCGGAATATGGAATCGTTTTGACTCAGCAAAACAAAACATTGGTGAGCAAACTGAACTTCAATGTTGACAACACGTCGGTGAACGAAATCCACAACCGCTGGAGCGGAAGCGTTCCCACCATAACAGAAAACGGTGGCGAAAACTATTATCAGGAACTGACTTGGTTTACCATCGTTGATGCCAACGGCAACGCCATTTCGGGACCGCACGCAGAACCCATCACGGAAGGCAACACCATCAACGTGAAGGCAGACGACACCGATGCCAGAAACATCGAGCCGGCCTACAGCGTCGATGTCAACCAGAAATTCACAGTATCGCTGAACGCTGCCGATACCACAAACATCCGCGCGTTCTATGTGACGCTGGACAGCGATTGCGCCGTAGAGAGTGCTCCTTCTGAACTCAACGCATGGCAATCGTACACGATTGAAGGTTTGAACACCGTTACTGATAAGTCGTCCATCGACCTGACGATTACTTCTTCTTCCGCCAACGGCGACTACATCGGTTTCCGCGTTTACGCTGTCAACTACGACGGTTCGCTGGTTGACCCGGACGGCAAGGCATTCTACGTATATGTAGGCCAGACCGCACAGACACAGGCCAACCTCGTTCTCTCGATGGAGTCTGAAATCGTTGTTCCGTTGCTGACGACAATAGAAAGCAACACGGATGCCTTCTCGACGACCGGTTGGGACAATGCCCAATCCTATGAATTGGTTATCACGGATGCCAACGGCAATGACGTGACGAGCGACATCAACATTACAATGAATAACCTGGTATTCTACAATGATAAGAACCAAGTGGTTGACATGAGCGGTTCGAGCAAGGGCACAGCTACTTCCGTGAAGCTGACCAATGTTGATCCGTCTGAACTGAAGGATGGCATGACTTACACCATCACCATCACGGCCAAGAACGCTACTTCCGGCAACGTAGCAAAAGGCACCATCACCTTCACGAAAGAGATGCCTTCGTTCCCGACAAGTGTATATCCGTTCACCGGCCAGTTGGTTAGCGGCAACCTGAAGGTTTATCCGTATTACGACGGCACTTACGCAGTTTACAACATGCAGTCTTCCTGGCACGGCCTTGTTGACGACAATGGAACTGCATGGGATAACCTGGATCTCTATCAGGTAACCAGCTCGAACCAGACGGCAACTGTCTCCTACGACAAATCGATCACAAGCGTTTCTGCTCCTGCATCGGTGGTTAGCCCCAGCAACAGCGCGTATGGAACCAAGTACTCAATGGAATTCAGCTACAACTACGGCCCGATCAGCTACAGACTGAACAGCGCGAACCAGTATGCCGTGCAAGACTGGCTCACCTACTACGGCGGATTCACCCTGCAACTGGGCAACTATGTTGACGATTGCACCTACGAAATGGCAAGCAACATCAGCGTAAGCTATCCGGGCGGTGTAGGCCAGGAAAGCGAAATCAGACTGAGCTACATCACGGTGACCGACTGGTACGGTTATACGATAGACCTGAGCGAGATTGGCAACGGTGATACTTCGACGAACGAAGGCAAGTACTTCGACGAAGTGGAAAGCGGTGTTCCGTTCAAGGTTGAGTTCATCACGACCAATGAAGCCGGCAAGGAAATTGTGGACGAATACTATACATTCAAGGGCATCGAAACCAGAGGTACAGGTTCAAGTGCTTACGATGTTATCGTCATGGTTTCCAAGTCTGACGCAGCAGTCGGCACGGGCGTTGAGACGAGCATTCGTCTGACCTTCAAAGATAAGTTCGGTAACGAAATCGTGAAGGACGTTGAAGGTTCGTTCACTATGAGCTTCCAACAATAATCGTAATTAATAAGTTAGTACGTCAAGAAACTATTTCCGTTATTTTTCAGAAATAGTCCACTTTAATAGTAATAATGTTTTGGGAAACGGGGGCCTGTGAAGGTCTCCGTTTTTTAGTTTCCCCCGACATCCTGCCGCGCTGCGGAAACATTTTTGTTTCAATGCTTTCTGCCCGCACATCTGCCGGGCGGGCAAAAATAACTTTCAACCCGCTTGCTTCCTATGAAACATAGTTAAAAATAGCACTGATACCTTATGTATGTCGGGGAAATTAGATAATTTTGCACGCTGAAAACTGAACACAAGTCATAAAGTTTTCCGGCGTTAGCTTTATCTCTCTTACAATGTGCACATTTATAACAAGATACAGATTACACAGAGATAATAAAGTATGAAGAGTAAATTAGTTTTATCGGTATGTTGCCTTGGGCTGCTCTGCAGTTGCGGCCAAGGCGGCGAAGGCGCCGGAAGCGCGCCCGAGTATGCAGTGTTGGAAGCGAAGGCAATGACGGCTCACCTCACCAACAGTTACCCGGCCACCATCCGGGGTAAACAGGACGTGGAAATCCGCCCGATGGTCAGCGGATTCATTACGAAGTTGCACGTGGACGAAGGTTCAGTGGTGAAAAAAGGCCAGGTGCTGTTCACCATCGACCAGGTGCAATACAAGGCAGCCGTAGAGACGGCGCAGGCGGGCGTGGAAACGGCCCGTGCGGCACTGAACACGCAGCTGCTGACCACCCAGAACAACCGTGAACTGAACAAGCGGGAAATTGTCAGCGACTACCAGCTGAGCATGTCCGAGAACGAACTGGCACAGGCCAAGGCCAACCTGGCACAGGCCGAAGCATCGCTCGTGCAAGCCCAACGCAACCTGGAATATACCGAAGTGACCAGCCCCAGCGACGGCGTGGTGGGTGAAATCCCCTACCGTGTCGGAAGCCTGGTAAGCTCGTCCATGACCACACCGATGACCACCGTGGCCGACATCTCGGAAATGTATGCCTACTTCTCCATGACGGAACGCCAGCTGCTGGACATGATCCGCGAGGGTGGCTCGATGAAGGAAATCCTGGCCAAGCTGCCCAGCATCAACCTTCAGCTTATCGACGGCTCCATCTACCCCGAGAGCGGACGGGTGGAGACCATCAGCGGTGTCATCGAATCGACAACGGGGTCGGTGAGTATGCGTGCCCTGTTCCCCAACGGCCACAACATCCTGCGCAGCAACGCCACGGGCAACGTGGTGTTCCCCAACGTGCTGACCGATGTCATCCTCATCCCCCAATCGGCCACGACCGAAATCCAGGACAAGAAGTTCGTCTTCGTGCTGCAACCTGACAATACCGTGAAGAACACGGAAATCAAGATCTACTCGCTGGACGACGGCGAGAACTACTACGTGACCGGCGGACTGAAGCCCGGCGACAAGGTTGTGATAGAAGGCATACAAGCCCTGGTGGACGGGCAGGCCATCACCCCCATCACCTCTGCCGAGAAAGAGGCGGCCTACCAGCAAGCATTGGCAGACCAGAGAGAAGGCAACATCCAAACAGCATTCCAATAATCTGAACAGGTTGACAAGGGAACAAGTTAAATAAAAGTAGCGTATGAATTTAGATAGATTTATCAATCGTCCGGTGCTGTCGACGGTTATCTCCGTCGTGCTGGTCATCCTGGGCTTCATCGGCCTGGCCACGTTGCCCGTCACGCAGTACCCGGACATCGCACCTCCTACAATAAACGTGAGTGCGACTTACACGGGTGCCAATGCCCAAACCGTGCTGAACGCGGTGGTTTCTCCGCTGGAAGACCAGATCAACGGTGTGGAGAACATGATGTACATGACCTCCACCTCCAGCAACAACGGTTCTGCCGACATTACCGTCTATTTCAACCAGGGCACCGACCCCGACATGGCGCAGGTGAACGTGCAGAACCGCGTGTCGCAGGCACAGGGCCTGCTGCCTTCCGAGGTGACGCAGATCGGTGTGACCACCCGCAAGCGCCAGAACTCCATGCTGATTATCTTCTCCCTGTATGACAAGGAGGACAAGTACAACATCGAGTTCATCGAGAACTATGCCAGCATCAACATCATCCCCGAAATCAAGCGTGTGTCCGGCGTGGGCGACGCATCGGTGATGGGTACCGACTACTCCATGCGTATCTGGCTGAAGCCCGACGTGATGGCGCAATACAGCCTTGTGCCTTCGGACATCACCAATGTGCTGAGCGAACAGAACATCGAGGCTGCCCCCGGACAGTTCGGCGAACGCAGCAACCAGACGTTCCAGTACACCATCCGCTACCGTGGCCGTCTGCAGACAGTCGAAGAGTTTGAAAACATCGTCATCACGTCTCTGACCAACGGTGAAGTGCTGCGCCTGAAAGACGTGGCCGAGATCGAGCTGGGACGTCAGAGCTACAGCTTTGACAACACCATCAACGGACACAAAGGTGTGACCTGTATCGTGTTCCAGATGGCGGGCAGTAATGCCACACAGACCATCCGCAACATCGAGAGTGCGCTGGAAGAGATGGAGAAGTCGCTTCCTGCCGGTCTGGCCATCAACATCGCGCAGAGTGCCAACGACTTCCTTTTCGCCTCCATCCACGAGGTGGTGAAGACGCTGATCGAGGCGTTCATCCTGGTGTTCATTGTGGTGTACATCTTCCTCCAGGACATGCGCTCCACGCTGATTCCCGCCATCGCCATTCCCGTGGCCCTGATTGCCACCTTCTTCATGCTGAAGATAATCGGGTTCAGCCTGAACCTGCTGACACTGGCAGCCATGGTGCTTGCCATTGCGATCGTGGTGGACGACGCGATAGTCGTCGTCGAAGGCGTCCATGCGAAGCTGGACCAGGGCTACAAATCGGCCCGTCAGGCTTCCATCGATGCCATGCGGGATCTGGGCGGTGCCCTGGTGTCCATCACGCTGGTCATGATGTCCGTGTTCATCCCCGTGAGCTTCATGGGCGGTACGGCAGGTACGTTCTACCAGCAGTTCGGTCTGACGATGGCCATCGCCATCTTCTTCTCCGCTGTCAACGCCTTGACGCTTAGTCCTGCGCTGTGCGCCATCTTCCTGAAGCCGCACAACACCGAAGGCGAAGAATCCACGCTGAAGGAACGCATCGGCACGGCCACCAAGGAAGCACGCCAGATCATGATAGCCCGCTATACGCAGGCACTGGGTCGCCTGATGAAGCCATCCCTGACCATCATCTTCACCATCGTAGCTATCCTGGGCATGATTTTCGGCCTGTTCAGCTGGGAGAATCCGGTGATCTGCATCCTGCTCATCGTCATCAGCATCCTGGCCGTGGCCGGCATGACGACTTCGGTGTTCAAGCACACGTTCAACACCAAATACGATTCCATTCTGGAGAACTATGGGAAGAAAGTGAACTTCTTCATCAAGCACCGCTGGGCTACGGGCGGAGTGATTATCGGCTCCATCGTTCTGCTGATAATCTTCATGCAAACGACCCCGACGGGCATGGTGCCCAACGAAGACACCGGTACCATCATGGGTGCTGTGACCCTTCCTCCCGGCACCTCTCAGGAACGTGCGCAGAAGATTCTGGCGCGTGTGGACAGTCTGGTGGCTGCCGAACCCGCAGTGGAATCGCATACGGTGATTTCGGGCTACAGCTTCATCGGCGGACAAGGCGCCAGCTACGGTTCGCTCATCATCAAGCTCAAGAACTGGGAAGAGCGCAGCACCATGCAGAACTCCAACATCGTGTACATCACGCTGTTCATGCGTGCGCAGAAAGTCATAAAGGAAGCACAGGTGCTGTTCTTCATGCCGCCCATGATTCCGGGTTACTCGGCATCGAGCGACATTGAACTGAACATGCAGGACAAGACGGGCGGCAGCCTCGACCGTTTCTTCAGCGTGGTAAATTCCTACACCGCCGCTTTGATGGAACGTCCCGAAATCACGTCTGCACAAACCACGTTCAACCCCAGCTTCCCGCAATACCAGCTGGACATCGATGCCGCTGCCTGCAAGCGTGCCGGCATCAGCCCCAGCGACATATTGAACGTGATGCAGGGATACTACGGCGGTATGTATGCATCCAACTTCAACAGCTACGGTAAGATGTACTACGTCGTGATACAGGCCAAGCACGAAGCCACCAAGAATCTGGAGTCGCTGGAGAGCATCAAGGTGCGCAACTCCGACGGCGAAATGGCTCCCGTCAGCCAGTTCGTGAAACTGACCAAGGTGTACGGCCCCGACATCATCAGCCGTTTCAACCTCTATACGTCCATGAAAGTCATGGTGGCTCCGGCCACGGGCTATTCTTCCGGACAGGCCCTGCAAGCCATTGCCGAAGTGGCAGGACAGAACCTGCCTGCGGGCTTCGACTACGAACTGGGCGGTATGGCACGTGAAGAGGCCGAGACGAGCGGCAGCAGCACCGGCATGATTTTCCTGCTCTGCTTCGTGTTCGTCTACCTGCTGCTGAGCGCACAGTATGAGAGCTACATCCTGCCGCTGGCCGTGTTGCTGTCAGTGCCTTGCGGTCTGATGGGCAGCTTCATATTCGTGAACCTGGGCAGCCTCATCGGCGGCATTCCGGCCTTGCAGCTCATCATCGGCACCATGTCCAACAACATCTACATGCAGATTGCGTTGATCATGCTGATGGGTCTGTTGGCCAAGAATGCCATCCTGATTGTCGAGTTCGCCCTCGAACGCCGCAAGATGGGCATGAGCATCACGTCGGCAGCCGTCCTCGGTGCATCGGCCCGTCTGCGTCCTATCCTGATGACTTCGCTGGCCATGGTCATCGGTCTGCTTCCGCTGATGTTTGCCAGCGGCGCGGGTGCCAACGGCTACCGGACGCTCGGAACCTCGGCCATCGGCGGTATGTTGATTGGTATGATTCTGCAAATCTTCGTCGTGCCTGCCCTGTTCGTTATGTTCCAGTACCTGCAAGAGAAGGTTAAACCGATGGAATGGGACGATGTGGACAACACAGACGCCAAGCCGGAAATTGAACAATACAGTAAATAAACAAATCAATGAAGAATGAAGAACGGAGAATGGAGAACGAAAGTCCCGGACGGCTTTCAGCTTCACACTCTTCTTTCTTCATTCATTCAATGCTTCATTTAAGATAAGTATGAAAGGAAAAATAATCACCCTGATGTGTGCCACAGCCGTGCTGAGCAGTTGCCACATCTACAAAGCATACGACAGGCCCGACGACATTACCGCCGAAGGCCTGTACCGCGACCCGGTGGCCCTGAATGACACGCTGGTGTCGGACACGGCCAACTTCGGCAATGTACCTTGGAGGGAAGTGTTCACCGACCCGCAACTGCAAGCCTACATCGAACAGGCCTTGACCAACAATGCCGACCTGCGCACGGCCATGCTGAACGTGGAGCAGGCACAGGCTTCGTTGTTGTCCGCCCGTCTGGCCTACGCACCGCAACTGGCACTCAGCCCTACCGGCACACTGACCAACTGGAACAAAGGGGAAAGCACGTCGAAGACTTACAACATCCCCGTCACTGCCAGCTGGCAGATTGACCTGTTCGGGCAAATCCTCAACCCCAAACGTGCGGCCCAGGTATCGCTGAAGCAGGCCGAGTTCAATGAACAGGCCGTACAGACGCAGCTCATTGCCAACGTGGCCAACATCTACTACACGCTGCTGATGCTCGACAAGCAAGTGGAAATCACCCAAAACACGGCCGACATCCTGAAGAGATACGTGGAAACGCTGGAAGCCATGAAGGACTTTGGCAGCACAACCCGTGCAGCCATCGAACAGAGCCGCAGCACATACGCGCAAACCGTGGCATCGCTTTCCGACCTGCGCCAAAGCCTGACGGAGACGGAGAACGCCTTCTGCCTCATCCTGAACGAACCCGCGCACTTCATCGAGCGCAGCACGCTGGACGAGCAGGTGCTCCCGACAGAGTTCTCGGCAGGCATCCCGCTCCAGTTGCTTTCCAACCGTCCGGACGTGAAGTCGGCCGAGATGGCATTGGCAGCCTGCTACTATAACACCAACAGCGCCCGTGCCGCCTTCTACCCGCAAATCACGCTGAGCGGTTCGGCAGGATGGACCAACAGTTCCGGCGTAAGCATTGTCAATCCGGGCAAACTGCTGGCCAGCCTGGTAGGGTCGCTGACGCAACCGCTGTTCTACCGGGGACAGAACATTGCCAACCTGCGCCAGGCCAAGGCAATGGAAGAACAGGCCAAGATTGCCTTCCAGACTTCACTGCTCAGTGCCGGAAACGAGGTGAGCAATGCACTGGCTTTGTACCAGAATACGATGGAAAAGGTTAAATCCCGTAACATTCAGGTAAATTCTTCGCGGAAAGCAGCAGAAGATACGAGAGAATTGTTTAACTTAGGCACATCAACCTACCTCGAAGTGTTGTCGGCGCAGCAAAGTTACCTCAGCGCACAGCTTTCTGCCGTGTCGGACACGTTCGACCAGATGCAGGCCGTCATCAACCTGTATCAGGCTTTGGGAGGAGGACGAGAATAACTTTAAAAGCTGAATATCATGATTAGTCCATTGGCTTACGTAGATTCTACCGCTAAGATCGGCAAGAACGTGACAATCCAGCCGTTTGCCTACATCGAAGGCGACGTGGAAATCGGCGATGATTGTGTGATTATGTCGGGAGCCCGTATTTTGAGCGGCACCCGCATGGGTAAAGGAAACATCGTGCACCACGGTGCAGTGCTGGGCAGCACGCCCCAGGACTTCAAGTATGAAGGCGGGGAAAGCCGGCTCATCATCGGTGACAGAAACGACTTCCGCGAGAACGTGGTGGTTGCACGTGCCACCTACCAGGAAGGATGCACACGCATCGGCAACGAAAACTACCTGATGGATGGTGCGCACCTCTGCCACGACGTGCAGGTGGGCAACAACAACGTGCTGGGCATCCGTTGCATGATGGCAGGCGAAAGCAGGATTGGCAATTGCAGCATCCTGAGCAGCAGTGTCATCATCCAGCAACACTGCCACATCGGCAACTGGGTGCTCATCATGGCAGGCTGCCGCATCTCGAAGGATGTGCCGCCCTACATCATCATGGAAGGCAACCCGGCCAGCTACCACGGCATCAATGCCACGGTGCTGACGCATAAGAACCAAGTGAACGAACGGGTATTGCGTCACCTCATGAATGCCTACCGCATGATTTACGGCGGGAATTTCAGCATTCAGGACGCCTTGCTGAAAGTGGAAGACCAGGTGCCCATGAGTGAAGAAATCCAGCACGTCCTTGACTTCATTCGCGGTTCGAAGGGTATCATGAAATAGATTTCCCTATTTCCCCCAATAATAGACACGGACACGGTGCGGAAACAGACAAAACGCACGGTGCTTCCGTGTCTTTTTTTGCCCTTCCTTGCAGGTAATCCATGAATATCCCTTATCTTTGCCTCTGCAAGAAACCATATAAAACGCCACCACCATGACCATCATCGCCAACCCCATCTACGATTCTGCCTTCAAGTATCTGTTGGAAGACAACCGCGCCGCCAAGGTGTTGCTTTCCGCCCTGCTGAAGCAGGAAGTGTGCGAACTGGAGATGCGTCCGAACGAGTACAGCAACGTCATGCAGGACCGCATTTCGATGTTCCGCATCGATTTCGCCGCCAAAATCCGCGACGCGGCGGGGGAGGAACATCTGGTGGTGATAGAATTGCAGAAAACGTGGCTGCCCACAGAGACCCTCCGCTTCCGCCGTTACCTGGGGGCGCAATACCTGGCGGAAAACAACGTGCCCGGCGGCACCAACCCCAAAGGCTACGGACTGCCCATCATCTCCATCTACATCCTGGGGCACAAGCTGGGCGACCTGCACGAACCGGTGGTCTACGTCCGCCGCCGTTACCTGGACTATGACAGCCGCGAAATCCACGAGGGTGTGCCCGATCCCTTCGTAGAGAGCCTGACACACGACAGCATCATCGTCCAAATACCTTTTCTGAAAGGCCGTGCCCGCAACCACCTGGAACGTTTGCTCACCATCTTCGACCAGACCTGCCAACTGAAAGACGACAAGCGGATGCTGGAAATAGACGACACGGACATGGAACCGGACACGCTGCTCCTGGTGGGTCGCCTGCAGAAGGCTGCCCTGCTGTCTGACATCCGCAATGCCATGTGGGCGGAAGAAGAATTCCTTTCCGAGATTGAGACGCGCGACACGGAGTTGATGCAGGAAAGACAGCGGACGGAAGAAGCAAACCGGCGGGCTGACGAAGCAAAGCAGCGGGCTGACGAAGCAAAGCAGCGGGCCGACGAAGCAAAAAGACACGAAGAAGAAGCCAGGCAACGCGCCGCATTCCTTCAAGACCACCTGCGTGCCACGGCCCGGAACCTTACGCGGCGTGGATTGTCCGTGGACGAAATAGCAGGTATCCTCTCGTTGAGCGTGGAGGAAACACGGGCATTGCTGGACACGTAGTGTAACATCCCGTTTCAACAGACACGTTTCAAGAATCATTCTCCCCAAAGCCGAACCGACC
>CAYPUJ010000021.1:0-24624 GCA_964413805.1 uncultured Bacteroides sp.
TGCGCTACTACAATTCGCAACTGACGAAACATCCCTACCGGACTTGGGAGGAATGTTCGTGATGCTTTCATCTATATACTCACCCGTCGTAGAGGGGCAATAGCCTCAACGGGCACGCTTACTTATCGTCATAGTGCCCCTCGACCTCAACGACCACTACGACCACCTCTTCATCGTGTATGTCGTAGATAATCCTGTCATGTGCGGTTATGCGTCGAGACCAAGTAACATCACCACCACCGACAAGCGGTTCTGGATGCCCAATACCTGTACGGGGGTGCTCCATGACATCATCAGGTACACGCCGCAGCTTCTTGAAGAGTTGCGGGTTTGATTTCTTCCACTTCGCGATGGCTTTCTCCGCTGCCTTGTCGAAACGGATCGCGTACATCACAAGCTGTCAAGATATGTGCCAAGTTCCTCATGGGTTGAACAAGTCACACACCTTCCTTCCCTGCATTCCCTTTCCGCTTCTTCAATACGTGCTTGCAGCTCAGGCGTTAACATAAGCTCCTCCTCACGTCCGACACGCACGAGCGCATAAATCTCGTTCTTCCTCCGAATCAGAACTTTCTCCCCTTCGTCAGCCCTGTCAAATGATGCCGCGAGTTTGTTCCTGTATTCCCTCACTGTCAGTATTTCCATAATGCTTGCTTTAAAGTCCGGGACAAAGATGCCTCTTTTCCAGCACATTACCAAGTTTGTATACAACTTTGTGTACACGCTCGAAAAGGCTCCCCAAGAAAATACCCGGAAACCGCTTAAAGGCAAAAGAAAAAGGTTGGCCGTTGCTGACCAACCTTTCTCCTGAATGTTTCTTGGATTGAAGCCTTAATTGAGGTATTCAATATTCGGTGCCACAAGGACTATCGAAACTCATAACCCAAGCTCTTTGTAACCAATCAGGCTTCTCTTCATCTATCCGTAAAAGTGCTATTCCCTTTTTTGTCCACATAACCCCATTTATCTCCCTTATCGTCAATCATAACCCTTGCTAATCCTTCCGAAAAAGACATTGCTTCATCGTATCTACATGGAATAACCTCTTCACCTTTCTTGTTTATAAATCCACATAAGTCGCCTTTTATAACCACTGTCAATCCTTCTGAAAAAGGCCCCACCAAATCGTATCTACATGGAATGACCTCTTCACCTTTCTTGTTTATAAATCCACATAAGTTGCCTTTCTTAACTGGTGCTAATCCTTCTGAAAAATCATCTGCTCCATTGTATCTACATGGAATGACCTCCTCACCATCCTTGTTTACAAATCCAGACAAATCACCTTTCACAATCCCTGCCAATCCTTCTGAAAATTTACCTGCCCCATCGTATCTACATGGGATGACCTCCTCACCTTTCTTGTTTATAAATCCACATAAGTTGCCTTTCTTAACTGGTGCTAATCCTTCTGAAAAATCATCTGCTCCATTGTATCTACATGGAATGACCTCCTCACCATCCTTGTTTACAAATCCACACAAATCACCTTTCACAACCCCTGCTAATCCTTCTGAAAAATCACCTACTCTATCGTATCTACATGGGATGACCTCCTCTCCATTCTTGTTTACAAAGCCCCACAAATCACCTTTCTTAACTGCTGCTAATCTTTCTGAAAAATACCATGTGTCATCGTATCTACATGGAATGACCTCCTCTCCATTCTTGTTTACAAAGCCCCACAAATCACCTTTCTTAACTGCTGCTAATCCTTCCGAAAAAGACATTGCGTCATCGTATCTACATGGAATGACCTCTTCACCTTTCTTGTTTATAAATCCACATAAGTCGCCTTTTATAACCACTGTCAATCCTTCGTGGAAATTTCCCAACCCATTGTATTTTTGTACTGCTTCTGTCAATTCAGGGGTTATTTCAATGGCCATTTGCTCTCCAAGATTACCGTTATAGACCATCCATCCAATACCACCGCAAACAATGATAGCAACAAGAACCGCAATGACTGCTCTAAGACCTTTTTTGCTACTTCTACTACTTTTCTTGTTCAGAGTAGGTGTCACAGGTTGATTCATTTCCTCCTGCTGTTCCACCGTGTTTGAAGCAGCAAACGGTGTCACAGGCTGATTTGTTTCCTCTTGTTGCTCCATCGACAAGCGTACGGGGCAACCGCAATTTGGACATGATGTGGCTTTATCCGAAATGACATGCCCGCATTCTTTACATTTTATCAGTGCCATGTTTCCTTTTTATTTTTTATCCAACATTGCATCCCAATATTTCTTGTGCAGTCTACGGAAAGGCTTGCGCAATTGGAACCAATAACGGTGAAAGGCTTTTCCCATGTGAGTTGTCGAAGTTCACACGGTCAGAATAAGCGAAAATGCGCTTTCTTTCAATATGTCCGCACTTGGCATTTGCTAAGTAGCTGCAAAGATAGCCAAATTCAGGGAAGAACGCTCATTTTCTTTAAATCAAGCAATATCTCAAAGTCAGGCAAGTCGGAGATACAGCGTATAGCGGCCTTGCAGGAATGCCTGCCACACCCTATTATAGCGGTTGCGCGAAGAAATGGCCATTATCAGGCAGTTGGTGTCAAGCACAATGTTCTGCATGGGGTCATTTGTAGGGCGTGCGTTCGTGCAGGTTCCGGAAGCTCTCCACTTTCTGTTCGTCCAGTGCGCCGGTGTCCCACAGACGGTCGATTTCCTCACCGGCACGACGGGCGAAAAAATCGGATATGGCCTGTTTGAGTTGTGCCAGCATTTCGGGCGAATCCACAAACGACATCATGTCCAGCAATTCCATTTGTGCGTTGTTGAATATGGTGGTCTGCATACGTTTATCTCCTTTCCTGATGACAAAGATAGTCTTTTTCCACTAAACTCCTATCTTCAATCCTTCAAAGATGGCCACAGATTTTTTTCTTCACACGATATGCCGGTTCCTTATTCCTCATTCCCGTTTTTAACGCATTCTTCATTCTTCGGATGGAAACACATTCGCCGAAAATGCTTTGCATATCGGTTTTTAACGTGTGCTGTATGCATCATATACATTGCTCCGGCTCCTGTCTGCAAGCCGTTTGCTCCATACAGGTACGGAACGTGCTCCACACAGGTAATCCGTTTGTTCGGTACAAGTGTGGAGCACGTTCGGTACAGGCATCCAGCAAGCTGCTTATATGCTGCTGATAATCAATGGATGTTTGTCTTTGAACCGCCCGGTCTGCAACGGATTCACGGGACGGTTGCATTGTTTCCACGTGAAACACTCGCCGTCCCGGGCAGGGCGGAGAAAGCGTCCCGCAGGGACATTTCCGGTCAGACGGGCGTGTAGATCACCGCCAGAATCCTGGCAGCACCGCCCTGATAGGCGTGTACATGATGGGGCACGATGGAGTCGTAGTAGATGCTGTCACCCGCTTCCAACAGGTAGGTCTCATGCCCGTAACAGATTTCCATGACTCCCTCCAACACGTAGATGAACTCCTCGCCCTCGTGGGTGGAGAGCACGAAGTCGCTGTCAGTGGGAGCCACGTCGATGATGAAAGGCTCCATGTGGCGACCGGCCTTCGACCGGGCCAGTGCATGGTACTCCATGTGCTTGCGGCTCTGGATGGCGTTGTTGGAGAAACTGATGGTGTTGTCGTCCCCACAACGGCGGCAGATGGCAGGCCCGCCCTCCGCCTGGTCATCGAGAAAGGTGCCGAGCCGCACATCCAGCGCACGGGCAATCTTGATGAGGGGTGCCAGCGAAGGCAGGTCTACGTTGGTCTCGATGCGTTCGATCTGTTCAATGGCCAGTCCCGTGCGTTCGGCCAGCCCGGCGCGGCTGATAGACCGGCTCTCGCGGAGCGATTTGATTTTTTCGCCCACAATCTTGCTTGTGTCCATAGTCTTTTTTCGTTTTTCGGTTGACAGGGTTGGCCAAACGGTGCAGGGTACAGGAAGTACCGGTTCAGCCCAGCAGTTCTTTCACCTTGGCCGAGATGACCCTTCCTTCGGCCCGTCCGGCCAGCCGCCTGGTAGCAATGCCCATCACCTTGCCCATGTCCTTGCCGCCGGTAGCTCCCGTTTCGGCAATGATTTCCTTAAGGGCTGCCTCCAGTTCTGCGGCATCCATCTGCTGCGGCAGGTATTTCTCCATCACTTTCACCTGCGCCAACTCGGCATCGGCCAGGTCCTGGCGTCCCTGCTGCACGTAGATGCCGGCAGCGTCCTTGCCTTGTTTGGCCAGCTTCTGGATGAGCTTCAGGGCGGTGTCGTCGGTGAGGGTGTCGTTGGCCCCCGGAGCGGTCTTGGCTTCGAGGAACACTTTCTTGATGTTCCGCAACGTTTCGAGCGTCACTTTGTCTTTCGCCTTCATGGCGGTCTTGATGTCTTCGTTTACTTGTTCAAACAGGTTCATGATTGTATCGGTTTTTGTTTTCAGGATAAATTACGTTTGTCCGGATTGTGGGGAGAGGCGTGCCTCTCCCCAAGGCGTTCGAACGGTCAGAAGGTAATGACACCGAGAGTTCCCCCTTCTGCCTCCTCCTTTTTCCGGGATTCCTCCGTCTCCGCCGTCTGCTGCCCGTCTTCTGCCTTGGTGCGGATGCTGTTCAGCACCGTTTTGTCCCGCTGGTAGGTGGGCGAAGCCTCCACCATGCTGATGAGGTCGCCGTTGTCCAAATCCTCCGGCTCGAACAGGAAGACCTGGTTGCGCCGCTTTTTCCGCCTGTCCTTGCTGCTGGAACCGTAGATGCGGTCGATGCGTTCCTGATCCCGTGCCTCTTCTTCCTCTATGCGCTCCTGTTCTTCTCTGGAACGCTTCTCCAGCATCTCGTTCATGCCCGGCACAGTGTCTGTACCGAACCCGGTGGCCAGGATGGTGAACTTCACTTCGTCCTCCAGCGTGGGGTCGTCGGCCTGTCCCCAGATGACCTCGATGTTGGGGTCAAGGCTGTCCATGAAGGCATCTATCTCGCCCATTTCTTCGATGAGGATGGGAGCCTTATCGCTGGCAGAAATGTTGAAGAGTATCTTCTTGGCATTGGTGATGTCGTTGTCGTTCAGCAGGGGCGAGCGGAGGGCATTTTCGATGGCCTTCTTCAGGCGCTTCTCGCCACTGGCCTGCCCGGTGGACATGATGGCCACGCCGCCGTCCTTGAGAATCTTCTTCACATCGCGGAAGTCGAGGTTGATGATGCCGTCCATGGTGATGATTTCGGCAATGCTCTTCGTAGCCACGGTGAGGATGTCGTCGGCTTTGGCGTAGGATTCCTTCAGGGTGGTCATGCCGTCGGTGTAGATTTCCCGCAGGCGTTCGTTGTTGATGACCAGGAGGGCATCCACGCTCTTGCGCATCTCCTCCACGCCCTCCAAGGCCTGGAGGATTTTCTTCTTCTTCTCGAAGCGGAAAGGAATGGTGACGATGCCTACGGTGAGGAGACCCATCTCCTTGGCCACACGGGCCACCACGGGAGCGGCTCCCGTGCCCGTTCCGCCTCCCATGCCGGCGGTGACAAACACCATCTGCGTGCCGTCGTTGAAGAGTGCCTTGATTTCCTCGATGCTCTCTTCGGCTGCCTCCCGCGCCACTTTCGGATCGTTGCCGGCTCCCAGCCCGCCGGTGGTCTTGCGTCCCAACTGGATTTTGACGGGAATGTCGGACTTGCGCAGGGCCTGGTTGTCAGTGTTACATAGCACGAAAGTGACATCCTGTATGCCCTGCTTGAACATGTGTTTCACGGCGTTTCCACCGCCGCCGCCCACACCGATGACCTTGATGATTCTCGGAGAATCGATTGGTTCACCAAATTCGAATGGTACTATGTTGTCGTCCATGATTTTGTATCTGTTTGGTTGGGTGATTAATGGTTATAGGGTTTCCTATTTCTTTCCGCTGACAGATTCATCGTCCGTCAGTTCGTCGCTGTTGTCTCCCATCATCTCTTCTTTGAAATTATCGAAAAAGGTTTGCCATCTCCACTTGAGCCTATTAGACTTGGGATTTTTAGTTTCGTGGATACCGGAAGTGCTCTCTGCAGGTTCGGAGTCCGGTTTCCCGCTGCTGGTGAACCCGGTAACCACCGTTTGCTCTGTTGTCCCGGCGGTTGCCTCCTGTGTTGCTTCCCCGGTGATTGTTTCCTGCTTTGCCTCCTTCGTATTGACAGGAGGCTTCTCCTCCTCGAAGAGAAGACGGACGGGTTCCGGCTTCTTGTAGCAGTTTTCGGTGCCTGCCGCCAGGATGCCAAGAAGGGTATTCTGTGTGCCGTCCCGCCTGAGCCGGTCTTCACATCCGCTGACGGGCACGTGCACAAAACGGACGGTCTTGATTTTGCTTACCGTGTTCTGCTGCTTGCGGAAAGCCTCTTCGAGGTTCTTCAGGTTGGCTCCCCCACCGGTGAACACCACGCCTGCATAGAGCCGGGTCTCATAGCCGGAGAGCTGCAACTGATGCCACACGTTGGCCAGTATTTCTTCTGCACGCGCTCCCACGATGGCGTTCAGTTTCTCCAGCCCTACGCTGCGCCCGTCCTCCAACAGACAGCCCGGACGGGCAGCATCGTCTTCGCCTTCTTCGTAGCGTGCGTCTCCATACTTGCACTTCAGCCTTTCGGCTTCTTCTTCCTCGATTTGCAGGGTGGCGATGTCGCGGGTGATGTTGTTGCCGCCCAAAGGAATCACACAGAGGTATCGCAAAATGTTGCTCTTGTAGACGGAGATCGTGGTGGTGTCCGCACCGAAATCGACCAGGGCACAGCCGGAGCGCATCTCGTTTTCGGTCAGCAGCACTTGAGCCAATGCCACGGGGGCAATGACAAGGTCGGCTATGGGCAGGCGGGCCTGCTCAAAGCTGAGTTCCACGTTTTTCTTGAGCGTGTTGCGTGCCACGATGTTGAGGAACTGCCCGGTGATGCGGCTTCCCGTCACACCCACAGGGTCGGCCTGCAGGCTGTTGTCGATGCGATACTCCTGGGGAGCCACATCCAGGATGCTCATATCTGCCAATGAAGTCTGCAGGTTCTCGTCGCAAATGGAGTCCACCAGTTCCTGGGAAATCACACTTTCCTCTTTCAGCGTGCGACCCACCGTGTTCCGGGCCGTCCGCAAAGATTGCCCGCCGATGCCTACATACACTTTGGCTATGGAGCTTTCCAATTGTCTTTCCAACTGTCTGACAATGGAGTTCAAGGCTTGCGCAGTCTTGTCTATGTTGTAGATAACCCCCTTGTGGATGAAAGGCGACGCATCTTCGCTTGCGCACGCCAACACCTGAAGGCTTCCGTCGGTGTTCTTCCTGCCCGCGATGCCTGAAAGCCTGGAAGAACTCAACTCGATAGCGGCGATAAAATCTGTAACTGCCATAGTTTCTTATTCTTTTAATCCGCAGGTAGAGGCTGTCCCCTCCCTGCTTGCTGGTTTCATTATTGGGTTTCGTGTCAGTTCTCCCTTCTGGTACAGATAACCTGGTTGTCGAACTCCACGCTGATGCGCGAATACTTGTTCCATCCCACCCGGTTCAATCCTTTCCTGTAGAATGTCTTCAGCCGTTCCAGCTTGTGCTCAAAACCATCCGGTTTACCTAAGTAAATGAGGTGGTTGCCCACGCGCGGCACCAGTTCCACACTCTCATCGGGCAAAACATGGATTTGCTCGATTTGCGCATTCCAAAAGGAATTTTTCTGCAAAAATACAGCAAACTTATATAAAATCCTCGTAACAAACGACTTTTCTACATTCCCCGTTGCAATGGGCAGACGAACCACACACTTTGTGTCGGGCGGCATGACAGTACCTTTGTTGTCTATGTAATAGTCGGATCCGTCGTTGCCCATGACCCGCAGGATGGGAATGCGCTGGCTGATTTCAATGCACAGCTTGCCTCCGGGTGTCTTGTAGCACTCCACCTGATCGATGAGCGGATGCTGCGCCAGTTCTTCTTCCAACTCCTTGGAAGAAATCCGGTCCATCTTCGCTCCAACGGGGTTTATGCCTTTCTTGTCCAATATGCCGGTCACTTCGTCCCGGGTAATAAAACCGGCATAGGCCGAATCCTTGACAACCAGTTCCAGAGCGGTACACACCTGCTCCGCCGGTTTCCGGTTGAAAACGGTGACAGCTGCCGTCAGGTAGGCAATGACAATCAGCAGTGCAAAGGAAAGCAGTATGCGTCTTATCGTATTCATCCTTGCAAGATTTAAGCGAGATTCTTCATGCGCGTTTCCAGCAGTTCCTTTATCGCAGGCACACAGGTGTCGATGTCGCCGGCACCCAACACAACGAGCACTTCCGTCTCTTTGCGGGACAGGAGGTCGGGCAAGGCTTCCTTGGGACAGATGGACTTCTCAATGCCGGTGCGCAGGCAATCGTAAATCAATTGGCTGCTGACCCCCGGAATCGGCTGCTCACGTGCCGGATATATATCGGTCAGGATGACTTCGTCCGCCAGTGAAAGGCTGTCGGCAAACTGAGGATAGAAGTCTTGCGTGCGGCTGTAGAGGTGCGGTTGGAAGATGACCGTAATCTTCCGGTCCCGGTACAGTTCGCGTACCGACTTCACGCTTTGGGCAATTTCGGCAGGATGGTGGGCATAGTCGGTCAACAGCACGTAGCGGGCGGTCTTCAACTGAAAATCAAAACGCCTGTCCACCCCACGGAAGGTGCGCATTCCTTCCCGGATTTCCCCGTCTGTCACGCCATTGAGGTGGGCAAGTGCCATTGCGGCCACGCCGTTCTCGATGTTGACACTCACAGGTACGCCCAGTTGCACGTCGGCAATGCGTGTGTCCGGGGCAACGAAATCCATCCGAATTTCACCGTTGCCAATGCGGATGTTCTCGGCATGGAAATCACCGGCATCGCGTGAATAGGTATAAGTTCTCACGCCGGGCTGCACGGCAGGCTGCAACTCCAGACCGGTGTGTACAATCAGCACCCCACCCGGCTGAATCAGGCTCGTGTAGTGGCGGAAGCTCTCCAGGTAGGCTTCCTTGGTGCCGTAGATGTCCAGGTGGTCGGGGTCGGTGGCGGTGATCACGCTCATATAAGGCGAAAGCCAATGGAACGAACGGTCGAACTCGTCTGCCTCGATGACGGTGTACGGGCTTGACGGCGAAAGCAGCAGGTTGGTGCTGTAGTTCTTGGATATGCCGCCCAGAAAAGCCGTGCAGCCCACGTGCGACTGATGCAACAGGTGGGCGGTCATGGTACAGGTCGTGGTCTTGCCGTGTGTGCCGGCCACGCACAGTCCCTTGGTGTGGCGGGTGATGATGCCCAACACCTGCGCCCGCTTGTGGATGTCGAATCCGTTCCGGCGGAAATAGGCAAGTTCCGCGTGTTCCTGGGGAATGGCGGGGGTGTACACGACCAGCGTGGTTCCGGGACAACGGCAAGCATCCGGAATCAGCGACGTGTCTTCTTTGTAGTGCAGCAACGCCCCTTCTTCCTCCAAACGTCCGGTCAGTTCGCTGGGGGTGCGGTCGTAGCCTGCCACTATCTTCCCCTGGGCAAGGAAGTAACGTATCAGAGCACTCATGCCAATGCCGCCTGCCCCGACAAAATAAACGCTGCTTATGTCTTTCAAGTCTTTCATTCCGCTATGCTTCTATCAGGTTCAACACTTCTCTGGCTATCCTGTCGGCCGAATCGGGTATGGCCAACTGTGCAATGTGTTCGCTCAGGCGTTTCAGCAGCCCGGCATCGTCAACCACGGACAGAGCCGTGGGCAACAGCTTGTCCGGGGCTTCCGCATCCTTCACGCAGATGGCTGCCTCCTTGTTCACCAACGCCAGGGCGTTCTTGGTCTGGTGGTCTTCGGCCACGTTGGGCGAGGGCACCAAAATAACCGGCTTCCGCAGCAGGCAGAACTCCGATATGGAACCTGCCCCGGCACGCGACACGACCAGATCGGCAGCCGCATAGGCATGGGGCATGTTCTTGATGAAGTCGGTTACATACAGGTTGGGCATGGCGGCAATACGCGCCTGACGCACGGCCTCACCCGTGAAGTTCGTGATGGCCTCCTGCACCTGGGCGATATATATCTTTCCCGTCTGCCAGATGAACTGCACGTCGGTACGGGCACACAAAGTGGGCAATGCCGCCATCAGGGTCTGGTTGATTGTGCGTGCGCCCAGGCTCCCGCCCAGAACCAGAATGGTCTTTTTGCCGGGGTCAAGCCTGAAAGTACGGACTGCCTCCTCGCGCGAAACGGCACCTTCCAGCAGGTTCTGGCGTACCGGGTTGCCGGTCAGGATAATCTTTTCTGCCGGAAAGAACTTCTCCATGCCTTCATAGGCCACACATATCTTGCATGCTTTCCGGGCGAGCAGCTTGTTGGTGACACCGGCGTATGAGTTCTGTTCCTGTATCAGGGTGGGCACACCCATCATGCCGGCAGTCTTCAGCGTGGGACCGCTGGCATACCCCCCTACCCCGACGGCCACTTGCGGACGGAACTTGCGAATGATACTGCGGGCTTTCCACTGGCTGCGCACCAGTTTCACCAGCACGGCCACGTTCTTCCACAAATGCTTGCGGTCGAATCCGGCCACCGGCAAACCGATGATGTCGTAACCGGCATCAGGCACACGCTGCATTTCCATCCGTCCTTCCGCACCCACGAAGAGTATTTTGGCCTGCGGCTTCAGTTGCCGGATGGCGTTGGCTATGGAAATGGCAGGAAAGATGTGCCCGCCCGTTCCGCCTCCGCTGATGATGATGCGGGGGCTGTCGTTGGTTATGATGTCTGTTGTGTTCATGCTTTCTTTTCCTTTCATTAAACAAAAATCGGTGTACACACTTGCTCACTCAAACTCTGCATCGCTGTTCAGCACCTTGGCCGTCGGGTCGGCTGCAGTCTGAGCCTGGCTGTCCGAAGCGGAAGGAATGGCCGGAACCGGCATTGCAGACGAGGCAGAAGAGGTTGCCTGTGCGTTCTGTTCTTCCAACCGGGCGGTATAGCGGCTCACGCTGAGTATCATGCCAATGTAGGCACAATTGATGAACGTGGACGTTCCACCCTTGCTGATGAGCGGCAAGGGCTGACCCGTGACGGGTGCAAGCCCCACGGCCACCATCATGTTGAACAACGCCTGGGTGACCAGCAGCAGGGCAATGCCTATGATGAGAAATGCCGGGAACGTCCGCGTGCACTTCCTGGCAATACGCCCCACGCGCACCAACAGGCAGATGTAGAGAAACACCACAATCACACCGCCAACCAGCCCCAGTTCTTCGATGATGATGGCATAGATGAAGTCAGAGAAGGCCTGGCTCAAGAAGTCACGTTGCACGGAGTTCCCCGGCCCTTTGCCGACGATGTTGCTGGTGGCGACAGCAATGCGGGCATGGGCCACTTGCCCGTTTCTGTTGATGTCATACTTGGCTGCGGGTACTTCCCGTTTGTCCCCGAAGTCGGCGATGCGGGACTTCACCGTGGTGAAGCGGTGTCCCATGGGAATCTTCTCCAGGGTGGCATCCGGCGTGATGCGCAGGAACATGACAAACAAAAAGGCTACGGCGGCGATGCTTCCTCCCAGTGCCAGCAGCTTCCTGGCCTGCACGCGCCCGATAATCATCATCAGGAACACCGTGGAGAAAAGCAAGACACCCGTTGAATAGTTTTCCGGGACAATCAGCCCGCACACGACGAAGGAAATGGCCAGGATGTACTTGAATGCCTTGGAACTGGCGCCGTTCTCAGTCTGCCCCTTGGAAAGAATGAAGGCCGTTACAATCACCACGGCCATCTTGGCAATCTCAGAGGGCTGGAACTGTATGCCCATAAACGTCATCCAGCGTGCCGCACCGTTCACGCGCCCGTCGCCAAAGAGGCCCATCAGCATGACGAAAAGCAATAATACGACAGACAGCGGCAGCAGAAAAACCGGAAACACCTGAAACCATTTGTAGGGAATGTTGTGCACAAGCACCACAATGACTGCCCCCACCATCAGGAGAATGCTATGCTGCGTGATGGGTGCCCAGTGGTCGCCGCTCTTGTAGGTCAGTGTGCTGGCTGCACTGAATACTTCGATTATCGAAATGAGGCAAAGCAGCAGGAAGATAATCCAGATTACTTTGTCGCCTTTGAATATGCTTCTTAACAGGTCCACGGTCTGTAACTGATAAATTGGTGAATGATGGATGGCAATCAGAGTTCCCGCACGTACTTCTTAAACTGGTCACCACGATCCTCGTAGCTCTTGAAGAGATCGAAGCTGGCACAACACGGGCTGAGCAGGACAGTTTCGCCCCGCCTGGCCAGACGGTAGGCTGCTTCCACGGCATCCTTCATGCCCGTCCGGACATCGGCCACGGGTAAGCCGAGACGGTCGAAAAAGGCATGTAGTTTTTCGTTGTGCAGACCCAGATAGACCAAGGCGGAACACTTCTCCCGCACCAGGTCTTCTATCTCCGTATAGTCGTTTCCCTTGTCCTTTCCACCCAGAATGAGGACGGTCTTGGTGGGCATACTCTGCAAAGCATACCAGCAGGAGTTGACGTTGGTGGCTTTCGAGTCGTTGACGAAGTGTACCCCCCGCACGTCGCACACCTTCTCCAGACGGTGCTCCACACCCTTGAAGTCGGAAAGTGCCTGGCGGATGCATTCCTTCCGGACACCTGCCAGGTTTGCGGAAATGCCCGCAGCCAGCGAATTGTACAGGTTGTGCGTGCCGCGCAAGGCGAGTTCCTCCAGTTCCATGTTGAAAGCGATGGGGGTATTGATTTTTATTTCGTCGTCCTCCACGTAGGCAATGACACCGTCCCCCTTGACCGCTGCAAACGGAAACAACCGGGCCTTCAGTCCGTGTTTGGCAAGCTCGCGCCGGATGACAGGGTCGTCGTTCCAATAGATGAAAGCATCCTCCGCCGTCTGGTTCCGGGTGATGCGGAACTTGGCATCCACGTAATTCTGCATATTGTGGCCATAGCGGTCCAAGTGGTCGGGCGTGATGTTCATCAGCACGGCAATGTTGGCACGGAACTCGTACATATTGTCCAGCTGGAAAGAACTCAGTTCGATGACATAGTAGTCGTGCTCCTCGGTGGCCACCTGCAAGGCAAGGCTGCGGCCGATATTGCCTGCCAGCCCCACATTCAGCCCCGCACTTTTAAGGATGTGGTAGGTCAACGAAGTGGTGGTGGTCTTGCCGTTGGAACCGGTGATGCAGATCATCTTCGCGTGGGTATAGCGTCCGGCAAATTCAATCTCGGAAATGACGGGAATGCCCCGTTCCTTGAGCTTCTGCACCAGCGGGGCATCGTCCGGAATGCCGGGACTTTTCACCACTTCGTCAGCATTCAGAACCAATGATTCGGTGTGTTGTCCTTCTTCCCAAGCTATGCCATACTGTTCCAGCAACGCCTTATACTTGTCCTTGATGGCCGACGTGTCCGAAACAAAGGTGTCAAAGCCCTTTACCCGGGCAAGCACGGCCGCACCCGTTCCGCTTTCGCCGGCACCAAGCACGACCAGGCGATGCTGTTTTCCCCCTTCCGTTTCGGATGGAGAGAGGGGGGACGGACTGTTAAGCCTGTTGTTCATTTCAATGTTGTCTGTTGTCCTTTTCATATCGGTTTGAGATTCCTATCTGATTTTAAGAGTAATTATGGTAATGGCTGCCAGCACAATGGTCACAATCCAGAAACGGACGGTGATTTTGGACTCGTGAAACAACTTGCCCGGCTTGGCAAACACCACACTGCAACCCGGTTCTATCTGCCCCATGCCTGTGCGGAAATGGTCGTGTATCGGCGTACGTTTGAAGAGACGCTGCTTCACGCCCTTGCGCTTGCCCGCTTTGTAGTAAACACGCTGAAGGATGACCGAAAGGTTCTCGGCCAGGAACACCCCGCAAAGAATCGGTATCAGCAGTTCCTTGTGGATGATGATGGCAAACACGGCTATGATGCCACCGATGGTCAGGCTGCCCGTGTCGCCCATGAACACTTGGGCGGGATAGGCATTGTACCACAGGAAACCGATGAGCGCACCGATGAAAGCGCAGATGAAAATGACCAGTTCTTCCGAACCGGGAATGAACATGATGTTCAGGTAACCGGCAAACTCGATGTGGCTGGACACGTAGGCCAGTATGCCCAGCGTCACTCCGATAATGGCCGAGTTGCCCGCCGCCATGCCGTCCATGCCGTCGTTCAGGTTGGCACCGTTGGAAACGGCGGTCACTACAAAGATGGTGACCACGACAAACAGAATCCAACCCGCCGTCTGTGCGTGCTCGCCCATGAAGGACATCAGGTCGGCGTAGTCCAGGTTGTTGCTCTTGAAAAAGGGAATGGTGGTCTGTGTGGCTTTGATTTCCTTGGCGGCATGTACCACCTCTATGCCTTTTCCGGGGCGTTCCATCTCGATGTTCTCACGGATGACCACTTGCGGACTGAGGTAGAGCGTCAGCCCCACAATCAGTCCCAACCCCACTTGGCCGATAATCTTGAACTTCCCCTGTAGCCCTTCCTTGTCCTTCTTGAAGATTTTGATGTAGTCGTCGGCAAAGCCCAGCGCACCCAGCCACACGGTGGTGACCAGCATCAGCACCATGTACACATTGCCCAACCTGCCCAGAAGCAGGCAGGGGATGAGAATGGCAAAGATAATGATGACACCTCCCATGCTGGGCACACCTGTCTTGCTCACGCCGAACGGGTCGATGCTGGCATCGCGCTGCGTCTCGGTGATTTGCTTCCGCTTGAGCAGGTCGATGAACCTGTCGCCCCAGATGCTCGATATGAGCAGAGCCAGAATGACCGCCATCAGCGCACGGAACGAGGTATAGCCGAACATGCCCGCGCCGGGAAAATCGTATTTGTCAAGCCATTGGAACAGATAGTATAACATAGCGATGTCTGCTTATAAGATGCCCATTGCTTTCTTCACTTCTTCCTTGTCGTCGAAGTGGTGTTTCACTCCCTTCACCTCCTGATAATCCTCGTGACCTTTGCCTGCCACCAGGATGACATCGTTCGGACGGGCCATCAGGCAGGCCGTCCGTATGGCTTCGCGGCGGTCGGCAATGCTGAGGGTCTTCTGCCTGTCGGCAGCATCCAGTCCGGCCAGCATGTCGTCAATGATGGTCTGCGGTTCTTCGTATCGGGGATTATCGCTGGTCACGATGAGCTTGTCGCTCTGCCGTGCCGCTTCCCTGGCCATGAGGGGGCGTTTGCCCTTGTCACGGTTGCCGCCCGCTCCCACCACCGTGATGACTTGCCCCTTGCCTTCGAGTACATCGTGAATGGCGGTCAGTACGTTGGCAAGTGCGTCGGGGGTGTGCGCATAGTCCACAATGGCCGTAAATCCCAAGGGTGAACGGATTGCGTCGAAGCGGCCTGCCACCGGATGCAGGGTACTGAGAGCCACCAGCACGCTGTCCTCCCGTTTGCCCAGGAGCACGGCGGCACCAAAGACGGCCAGCAGATTGGAGGCGTTGAAGCGGCCGATGAAAGGCACAGACAGTTCGCGGTGGTTGAACTCCAGCAGCATCCCGTCGAAATGCGATTCCAGTACCCGTCCCTTGAAGTCGCTGAGGCTGCGGAGCGAATAGGTATAGACTTTCGAGCGTGTGTTTTGCGTCATGACCAACCCGTTCTTGTCGTCGAGGTTGGTCAGGCTGAACGCCTCTTTCGGCAGATCGTCGAAAAACTTCTTCTTTGCCTTCAGGTAGTTATCTACCGTCTTGTGGTAATCCAGGTGGTCACGTGTCAGGTTGGTAAAGATTCCCCCCGCAAACCGCAGCCCGCTGATTCGTTTCTGGGCAATGGCGTGCGAACTGACCTCCATGAAAGCATACTTGCAGCCCTGGTCAGCCATTTCGCCCAGCAGGCGGTTCAGGGTGACAGGGTCGGGCGTGGTATGCTCAGTGGGGACAGGCTCCCCGTCAATGTAGTTGCAGACAGTGGAAATCAGCCCCGTCTTGTAGCCGAAATAGCGGAACGTGTGGTAAAGCAGGGTGGCGATGGTGGTCTTCCCGTTGGTACCCGTCACACCCACCAGTTCCAGCTTGTCGGTAGGATTGCCGTAGAAGGCCGTCGCCACCTTGCCCACGGCATCCTCGCTGTCCTTCACCACCACGTAGGTTGCACCCGCCTCCTTTTCGCTGTCGGATTGTGCTTCAACGTATGCAGGCAGTTCCTCGCACAGCACGGCCACGGCTCCCTTTTCCAGGGCAGCGGCAATATAGACATGTCCGTCGGTCTGCGTGCCGCGCATGGCCATGAAAAGATGCCCGGCTTCCACCTGGCGCGAGTCGATGCTGACACCCGTGATGTCCACATCCGTGCAACCGACAATCCGTATCGGCTGTATCGTTCTTAAAAGCTCATTCAGTTTCATACTTCTTTCTTTTGTTTCCTATACCTTCTATATAATATGGTGCGGCCGCGCCGTCAGTTCCCCAAGGTCAGCCAGATGGTTTGTCCCTTGACCGCCCGGTTCCCGGCGGCAATCGACTGCCGTTTCACCCGTCCCACGCCTTTCAGCTTCACATGCAGCCCCTGTCTTTCGAGGAGGTAGACCGCATCTTTCAGTCCCATGCCCACCACGTCGGGCACAGTTTGTTCCGCCATCTCCTCTTGCCGCAGCAAGACAGCAGAAGCCCCCTGTTGCGACTGTCCCCAGGCCTCACCGTTGCCGTCCGGGTTGAAGTCGGCTGTCACAGGCACCTTCAGTTCGCGCAAGACATACCGCGCTTCACGCAAGTCACCCGCCTTCACGTCGGGAATCACGTTGGTCGTGCTGTCAATGGCGTTGCTCAGGTCGTAGTGCAGGTTTTTGGCGTACACCCGCTCAGCAATCTTGCCGAACACGCTGCCCGCCATCAGTCCGCCCGATGCGGGCAATCCGCTTTTCTGAATGGCTACGATGCAACTGTATTGTGGTGTCTCCGAGGGAAAGTAACCGCAGAAGCTCACCAGGTACTGCCTGCGTCCCGATTTATAGCCTGCCGCCCCTTGCGAAATCTGTGCCGTACCGGTCTTGCCCGACACGGAGAACTGCTTGCTTCCGGCCGGTTTGGCCAGTCCTTCGGACACGACCTTGCGGAGTATCTCGTGTATCTGATCCAGGGTACGGTCGGAACATATCTTCGGATTGATGATTTCCGTGGGATACTCCTTCACGATCTCCCCGTCCTTCAAGGCAGCCTTGACAAACTTGGGACGCACCATCACGCCGTTGTTGGCAATGGCGTTGTAGAAGGTCAGGATGTTGAGCGGGGGCAACTGGGTTTCGTAGCCGATGCTCATCCAGGGCAGGGTGGTCTTGGCGAAATACCGTTCACCCGGTCCTTTGATGTTCGGCTTGCCCTCACCGGGTATTTGCAGGTGCAGGGGCTGGTCCAGGCTCATGCGCTTGAGGCCATCCACATACTGCTGGGGATTGTCCTTGTAATACTTGTCAATGAGGTAGGACACGCCCACGTTGGAAGACACCTCCATGATGCGTGTCACGTCAATCTTTCCGTAGCCTCCGCGATGCCAGTTGTGGTCGCGCATCTTACTGCCGTACATGTTCATGACACCGTTGCCCGTATCCACTTCCGTGTCGGGCGTAATCTTTCCGTCCTCCAGGGCCACCATGATGGAGGCCGTCTTGAAGGTGGAGCCGGGTTCCAGCATATCGCTGATGGCGTTGTTGCGCATCTCGTAATAGCGTCCGTCGCTTCCGCGCGTCATGTTGACGATGGCCTTCACCTCGCCGGTCTTCACCTCCATCAACACAGCCACGCCGCTGTGCGCCTCCAGTTCCTTCAGTTTGTCCACCAAGGCTTTCTCGCAAATGTCCTGCATGTCCACGTCGATAGTCGTGAGGATGTCACACCCGTCTACGGGCGGGCGGTCGATGATGTTCAGGTACTTGTTCATCACCTTCTGGCGGTGAGTGATGCCGTCACGTCCCTTCAGCAGGGTGTCGAAGGCAAGTTCGATGCCGTTCTTTGCCCCCTTTGCCGTGTCGGGGTAAAGGTCACCCAAGGTGCGGGCAGCCAATGAACCGAAAGGTTTTTTCCGCTGGTTATACACCTGGTCGTGGAAACCTCCGCTGTACTTGTTCAGGCAGAACACGGGCAGCTTCTTCACTTCCTTGTATTGTATGTAGGAGATGCGTTTGGGGTAAATCAGATAGTTGCGGCTTCCCTTCTTGCGCCCTTTCAGCAGGTGCGCCTTGAACTGTGCGGCGGTCTTGTCGGGAAAAATCCTGTGCAGGCCACGGCAGATTTCGTCCAGATGATTCATCAGCATGGTGTCCTTGCGCTCACCGCCGGCCTTGAAGTCCATGTAGATGCGGTATTCGGGCAGCGAACTCGCCATCAGTTTCCCGTCAGCCGACAAGATGTTGCCCCGGTTGGGCTTGACAGGCACGTTTTCGCGCACGAAGCGGTCGGCCACATCCATCCAGTATTGCCGCTCGGCAAACATTATGACACCTCCCTTGACAAGGATGGCTATTCCCACCAGGCTCATGATGAGCACGATGAAGAAATAGCGGTTCATGATGCTTTTTTTGTTTACAGCCATATCCTTTCCTTTTCTATCTTCGTCAGCAGCGGTTGTTTCATTCGTTTTCGCGTATCAGGTAGGGCGGTTGCGTAGCGGTCTGCAAATCGATCTCCTTATCGGCCACATATTCCTCGATGCGCGACTGACGGCTGCGCTCCATCAGTTCCGAGCTTCGGGTGAGCGCGTCATACTTGATGTCGGTCAGTTCCTTCTTCAGCCGGTCTATCTCTATCATCTGTTGCTGGCAGGCGTAGCGGTTATGGATGTAGAAGATGATGAGCAGCATGATCAACGCCAGCAGCTTGGTCTGGCGGCGGAAGAAGTCCGTAGCCAGAATGTCCCCGCCGATGATGTCCTTCAGGGCAGCGGTACGCTTTCTCAGCCTGTGGGTCCTTGAAGTTTCTGTTTCACTCATGACAGGAATCCTCCTCTTGTTTTCGTTCTGCAATTCTCAGTTTGGCACTGCGCGAACGGGGGTTGCGCTGCAGTTCGTCCGCATCGGGCACGATGACCTTGGAGTTGACAAGTCTGAAAGGAGTCTGCACACGGCCATAGAAGTCCTTTTCTGCCTTCCCGTCCACATTGCCCGTCCGCATGAAGTTCTTCACCAGCCGGTCCTCCAGCGAGTGGTAGGTGATGACTACCAGCCGTCCGCCGGGTTTCAATACGCGGACGGAAGCCTCCAACAGGGCACACAGAACATCCATTTCGCGGTTCACCTCGATGCGAAGAGCCTGGAAAGCCTTAGCCAGTTCTTTCTTCTCTCGTTCACGGCCGAAGTAGGGCTTCAGCACCTCCAGCAGTTGACCAATGGTCTCGATGGGATGTCCCGCACGCGCCTTGACGATGGCAGCGGCCAAGCGGCGGCTGTTCTTGAGTTCGCCGTACAGAAAAAAGAGGTTGGCCAGGCGTTCTTCGTCATAGCTGTTCACCACGTTGGCGGCGGTCGTGCCGGCCTGCCTGTTCATGCGCATGTCCAGGGCACCGTCAAAGCGGAACGAAAATCCCCGTTGGCTGTCGTCGAAATGGTGGGACGACACGCCAAGGTCGGCCAGGATGCCGTCCACCGGCCCGGTTCCGTAGTAACGCAGGAAGTTGCGCAAGTAGCGGAAATTACTGTGCACGAAAGTGAAGCGCGGGTCACAGGCGGCGTTGCGCTCGGCATCACTGTCCTGGTCAAAGCCCAGCAGACGGCCTTTCTCGCCCAGCCGCGAAAGTATTTCCCGCGAATGCCCGCCTCCGCCGTAGGTGGCATCCACGTAAGTTCCATCCGGGCGGATGGCCAGTCCGTCGATGCTTGGCATCAACAGCACCGGCACATGATATGTCATCGCTTCGTTCATCATTTTCCTAATATTCCCTAACTGTTTTTAGTCTTTTTCCGTCAGTTGCCGGTATCCGCTTCGTCCGCCGCCTCGCCACCCAGGACTTCTTGCAAAGCCCGGCTGAAATCCTCCCGGCTCA
The DNA here is from genome assembly GCA_964413805.1 of uncultured Bacteroides sp. Taxonomy (GTDB): domain Bacteria; phylum Bacteroidota; class Bacteroidia; order Bacteroidales; family Bacteroidaceae; genus Bacteroides. The sequence continues at coordinate 19,926 of CAYPUJ010000021.1, forward strand.
TGAACGGCTGTCCGGCACGCTCGTTGGCCCAGATTTCTATGGTGTCGTCCATGCCGATAAAGCGTACCTCGCTTTCGATGCCCGCCATCTGCAAACAGCGGCGCGGAATCAGAATGCGCCCGTTGTTGTCAGGCACCACGAGTTCCGCCTCGCTCACAAACTGTCGGAAAATGCTCTGCTGGCGTGCATCCCATTTGTTCAGCCGCCGCCGAAGCTGCTCCTGCGTCTCGAACCAGACACTCTCCGGATAAAGCACCAGGCAATCCTGATACACGTCCTTGCGCAAAACGAGCCGTTCTTCGGAGGCAGCCTGCAACTGTTTCCGAAAAACAGCCGGGATGAACACCCTTCCCTTGGCATCCGTCCTGGCCTCGATATTACCCAAAAAACGTATCATTTCACCTTATTATAATAAGACGGGGTAAAAGTACACAATTCCCCACAATTCCCCACAATCATTTGACCTAAATCTTTCAAAGAAGTTTTGAACACCCTGTTCACAAACCTTACGGGCACAATCTCAGCCTGTCGCATCGCCACGCCGGATACCGGCAAAGCATCCCCCGCCCACCGGTCGGCAAAGAGAGATTCTTCACAGCATTCTCTTAGATCGCGCAGAATGAAAGACCCTCCGGAGAGTCTCCGGACAGTCTGGGGATGCCAAGGAAAAGATGCGGAGGAAAACGACGAAACGAAGCGTTTCTACTAGAAGCGTTTCACCAGGAAATCCAGGTCGGTGCGGAAAAAGATGCCGAAAGAGTAACTGGTCGATACGTTTACCGATGTCCGCACGCCGTCAAGCGTCATGGCGCCCGGTGCGGAAAGGTACAAGGAGGCCTGTGCCCCCAAGGTAAACGCATGACCGAAACGGTGCGAATAGTCTACTGACAGGAAACCGGTGTGCATACAGTCGAAAACCGTGCCATCGAGCTTGGTAGACACTGTGCCGAAGAAGGGCAGGCCGAACAGCGAGATAAAGTCCTTGCCGTAGAAGTATCCGCCCCGCACCTGCCAATCGGCATTGGTGCCCATCAGCATACCGGTCTGCGCGTAGGCTGCATAGCCGCTATTCAGCGGCCACGCATTTCCGTTCTCCTGATAGTAGCCCAGCACGTCGGCCTCGGCAAAGAACTGCTTCAAACGCGGTCTTTGCAGCTTGCGGCGCAGGCCGATGCCCACGGCACCGTTCATCAGCGTGCTCACACCGGTGGGGTCGTAATCAATTTCCCCGCCCCGGTGTTGCAGGATAATCTGCACGGGCGAATAGAAGTGCAGGAGGCTTCGGGGGTCGTTGTAGCACACCTCGGCAGAGATGCCCACCGTGAAGGCTTCGCGGTGCAGGTCCTGACGGAAAATGAAGCTCTCCCAATTGACCCACGCATCCAAGTGGAAACGCGGAACATCATACAGCAACTGGAAGCCCGCTTCGGGATCGGCGGTCAGGTTCAGTTCGGGACTGTAAAGGGGCTCGATCAGCCGGTGGTTACCGGCTCCGTGGAGGTTTCCCAGCACCAGTTGAACCCGGTTCAGCTGCAGCTGTGCACGGAAGTAGGGCAACAGGTGCGAACCGCGCTGGTACTGGTCGCCTTTCCAGTCGGCAATGTCGCGGTAGCTGTAGTTGGGATACTCGTAGGCACCGTGGTACACAAGTGCATGCAAGCCCACTTCCAGGAGCACATTCTTCAGCGGCTGGTAGGTAACCTTGGGTTGCAGCCACAGGCCGGGCAGGGTATATCCGGACATGACCTTGCCCGCAAACTCGTTGTTCTGAAAGAAGCTGATGTTCTCCACACCGACGTGCAGTTCGCCCGTGCGGACAGAGTCTATCGCATAGTCCGTGCGGTACATACGGGCATCAAACTGCGCCCTCAGCACGACGCGCGGCATCATGCTGAGAGCGAGGCAGCAAAGCAGAACTTTGCACAAATGTGGGTATGCAGTCTCACTGCGGTGTTTCATCCTTCTTCATTTGAGACGGCAAAGATAGGCAATTCTCCCTGTTTTCCCGGCAATTTTGCGGGATTTTAGGGCTTTATCCAAGTAAATCAACCATACAACGTGCGGGCGATTCCCATCTCCAGCCCGCGCAGTTCGGCCAGTCCGCGCAGACGGCCGATGCAGCTGTAGCCGGGATTGGTCTTCTTGCGCAAGTCGTCCACCATCTGGTGTCCGTGGTCGGGGCGCATGGCGATGGAGGTGCCACGGCGTTGCTGCAACTCAAGGAAAGCCCGCATGACACGATACATGTCCACGTCTCCCTCCAGGTGGTTGGCCTCGTAGAAGTTTCCTTCGGCATCGCGCTTGGTGCTGCGCAGGTGCACGAAATGGATGCGTCCGCCAAACTGCTCCATCATGGCGGCACAATCGTTCTCGCTGCTCACGCCAAAGGAGCCGGTACACAGGCACAGACCGTTGCTCTCGTTGGGCACGGCATCAATCAATGCCTGGAAGTCGGCCGCACGGCTCATGATGCGGGGCAATCCGAGAATGGGGAATGGTGGGTCGTCGGGGTGGATGACGAGCTTCACGCCCACCTCGTCGGCCACGGGTGCAACCTCCTTCAGGAAGTAAATCAGGTTGGCACGGAGCTTTTCAGGAGTAATGTCGCGGTAGCGGTCCAGTTCGTGTTGGAACTGCTCCAGGGTGAAGCTCTCTTCCGAGCCCGGAAGCCCGGCAATCATGTTGCGCACGAGGCGTTGCTTGTCTTCGTCGGTCATTTGCCCGAAACGGGCTGCGACCCTGGCTTTCTCCTCGTCAGAGTATTCGGCTTCGGCACCGGGTCGTTTGAGCAGGAAGAGGTCGAAAGCCACATAAGCCGCACGTTCGAAACGGAGGGCACGGCTCCCGTCAGGCAACTCGTATGCCAGATCGGTGCGTGTCCAGTCCAGTACGGGCATGAAGTTGTAGGTCACCACGAAGATGCCACACCGCGCCAGGTTGCGTATGCTTTGCCTGTAGTTTTCGATGTATTGCCGGAAGTTGCCCGTCTGCGTCTTGATGTGCTCGTGCACAGGCACGCTTTCCACCACCGACCAGCGCAGGCCGGCGGCTTCTATCAGCCGCTTGCGCTTTTCTATCTCCTCCACGGTCCATACCTCCCCGTTGGGAATGTGGTGCAAGGCATTGACAACGCCGGTGGCACCGGCTTGCCTGATGTCCCAAAGGCTGACCGGGTCGTTCGGCCCGTACCAGCGCCAAGTCTGTTCACAAAGAATCATAGTATCTGTCTGAATGGTTCGTTTTACATGGAAAAAATGTTGAACCCGCCGTCCACCACGGCCACGGTGCCCGTGACGAAGGCGGATGCCTCGCTGATGAGGTACTGGATGGTGCCGCACAGTTCTTCCGGACGACCCATACGCCCGAAGGGAGTCTGGCGGATGACATCCAGTCCGCGGGGCGTATAGCTGCCGTCGGGGTTGGTCAGCAAGGCGCGGTTCTGTTCGGTCAGGAAGAATCCCGGCGCTATGGCGTTCACACGGATGCCTTCTCCGAACTTTTTGGCCACTTCGGCTGCCAGGAATGCCGTGAAGTTAGAGATGCCCGCTTTGGCGGCGGCATAGCCTGCCACCCGCGTCAGGGGACGGAAAGCCGCCATGCTGGAGAAGTTGACAATGGCACCTTTCTTCTGTTCCACCATCGGTTTCAGGAACACCTGGGTCGGGAGGACAGTACCCGTGAGGTTAAGCTCAAGCACCTTCTGAAACTCTTCCGTTTTCAGGTCGAAGAAGTTGCCGTCGGGGGCAATGGTAGCACCGGGCATGTTGCCTCCCGCAGCGTTCAGCAAGGCATCCACCCGCCCGTAGGCGTTCAAAACGTCTGCCAGGTTTTGTTCCAGCAGGTCGCGGTTCATGACGTCGGTCTGCATGAACGTCGCCTCCCCGCCCCCGGCCTTTATCCCTTCAACGATGGTGTTACCCACGTCGGCCTTGCGGCCGAGGATGACCACCTTGGAACCTTGTTCTGCCAGATGGGCGGCGATGGCACGCCCCAGGACACCTGTCCCGCCTGTGATGACTACCACTTTTTCACGAATGTCGAATAAGTTTTTCATGATTGCTACGTTTGTTATTTTGTTGGATTTGCATTCCATTTATAATCATCTTTCATCAAAATTGCGACCAACAACATCACCATTATTTTGGCGCATTAGAAAATCTGTTCCTTTTGATGTAAGCACATACCCACCATCTTTTCTGGCTCCCCGTCGTTCTACCAATTCAAACTGTTCAGAAGACAATTTAGTAATTATCCGAGTAATCGTTGATTCAGGTATTCCGGCAAATTGAGTAAGCACTTTCTTGTTAATAGGTTGTCTGTTTGATATTTATTTAAGAATCAGTGTTTCTTTCTCATTTAATTATTCATTCAACGATTTTACAAAGGCTTCACCTTTTTCTGTCAACACATAACCTCCTGTCTTGCGAGAACCCTGATATTCAATTAAATTGAGCTCTTCTGAAATAAGTTGCTTAAGGATTCTGTCAATTGTAGGCATTGAAACTTTTATTGCATCATGCAAGTCTTTCCTCTTAGCTACTCCAAGTTCTGAAATCTTCAACAAAACGCTTTTTATCTTATCATTTATCTTATCATTTATCTTATCATCATCTGCGGAAATAACTTCTTCCCCAATTAATACTCTATCCCCAAACCCCTCTCTACAAGGGATTTCAATCAAGAAATAACTCCTCTCTTC
>CAYPUJ010000022.1:0-24496 GCA_964413805.1 uncultured Bacteroides sp.
CCACGCATTCGCCCACCTCGGAGTCGAAAGAAGTGCCTTCGGCATTGTCCGTGAAGGTGGTGGGAGAATAGTTGTCCCAATACACACCGTAGCCCTTGACCGACTGGAAGAATGTCACCACATCCTCCGTGTTGTCCTGAATCAGGTACTTCTGCTGGCCGCGCTGGCTCATCTTCCCGCCCTGCAGCTGTCCCAAGCCATAGATGGCCTCCTCCGCATCGAGCCTGAATGCCTGGCGCACACGGTAGTCACCCTCGTCGGCATCGCCCCGGTGGAGTTGGAAGAAAGGCGTTCCCTGTTCCGCCAGCAAGGCATTGCCCCGCCGGTCGGCAAAGCGCACCACGCCGTCCTGCCTGCCCACGGCAACGGCAACTTCACCGCTCTGCAACGTCACCTCGGAAGGCGTTTCGCCCACTTTGAGCCGGACCTTCTCCGGAGCAAGCACCACCGAAAGGCTGCCTGCCCGCAGGATGTCCCGCAAGGGCAAGGGATACTTCACCACCCGCACGATGCCGGGTGCATAGAACTGCACCTCGCACACAAATTTCTCACCGGGCACCTCCAACCTGATGCCGTATGCCGTGCGGCTCACCTCCTGAGCCGACAGCCAACCCGTCCCCAACAGGAAGAGGACAATCCACGCTAATCTGAATGCTCTCATAAAAAACATTTTTTAATGGGTTAAAAACAAAGGCAAATCTATGAAAAAACAGATGAAACAGCAAACAAGGGAGCAATGAGTTTGTGCATTTCATAGCACACAGATGACACTGGTGATACAGAGGAACACAGTTCACATTTTTCTATGCAGAGCGCAGCCTCCATTAATCTGTGTAAATTCGTGTCCATTTGTGTCATCTGTGTGCCATAAAATGCACAAACAATACTTTCATCTATACCATCCGGCGTACATCAGATAGTTGTGGGCAATCTTCTGGTTCAGTTCCCTGCTCTGTTCAGGGTCTGCCTTCTTGATGAACCTGGCGGGCACACCTCCCCAGATGCTGCCCGGCTCGATGACCGTGTGACTCAGCACCAGGGAGCCGGCTGCCACGATGGCCCCCTCTCCCACCACGGCATGATCCAGCACCACAGCCCCCATGCCGATGAGGGCATAGTCGCGGATGCAAGCCCCGTGGATGGTGACGTTGTGGCCGATGGACACGTGGTTGCCAATCTCGATGACCGACTTCTCGTACAAGGTGTGGAGCACGCTGCCGTCCTGAATGTTCACCCCGTCGCCGATGCGGATGGAGTTGACATCGCCGCGCAGCACGGTGTTGAACCACACGCTGCAGTCACGCCCCAGCCGCACATCGCCCACAAGGGTCGCATTGTCGGCCAGGAAACAATTCTCGCCCACTTCGGGCGTAAATCCTCTCACCGTTTTAATCAGTGCCATGACAGTCCTTTCCTGTTTGTAAACCTTTCCCGACTTTCGCACACGCCTTGCGCAGCCACTGCCGTTCCTCCCCGTCGAGGTAAGGATGCAATGCCTCATATACCTGCGCGTGATAGTCGTCCAGCCACGACACTTCGTCCGGGGTGAGCATGGAGAGCCTGATGCACGAGGTGGCGATGGGGCAAAGGGTGAGCGTGCGGAACGCCAGGTAGTTGCCGAACATTCCCTCGCCTGCGGGCACGGTGAGCATCATGTTCTCGATGCGCACGCCGTGCTTGCCCGCCTTGTAGACACCCGGTTCGTTGGATGTCACCATGCCGGGCTGCAGGGGCACGGGGTTTTCGTTCATGCGGATGCTTTGCGGGCCTTCGTGTACGTTGAGGAAGTGCCCGATGCCGTGTCCCGTGCCGTGCAGGAAGTTCATCTTCTCCCTCCAGATGGGCATCCGTGCCAGCACGTCGAGTTGTGCGCCCCGCGTCCCTTCGGGAAATACGGCCATCGCAAGGCCGATGTGCCCCTTCAGGATAAGGGTGTAGTCCGTCACTTCTTCCTCGGTCAGGGGACCCAGGGGAATGGTGCGGGTAACGTCGGTGGTGCCGTCCAGGTATTGTGCGCCCGAGTCGAGCAGGAGGAAGCCGCTCGGCCGGAGTTCGATGTCGGTCTCCGGGGTGGCCTCGTAGTGGACGATGGCTCCGTGCGCCCCGTAACCGGCAATGGTGTCGAAGCTCTCACCCTTGTACAGGGGCTGCGCGGCACGCAGTTCGTGCAGCTTGCGGTCTACCCCCATCTCGGTCACTCCCCCTTGGGGCACGGCCTTCTCCAGCCACATCAGGAACTTCACCAGGGCCACTCCGTCCTTCCGCACGGCGTTGTCCAGTCCGTCCAGCTCGCGGCTGTTGCGGATGGCCTTCAGCAGGGTCACGGGCGATGCGCCTTCCACGATGCGCACAGCCGGGTTGACAGCCGACCAGACAGCGTGGTTTGTCTTGTCCGGGTCGGCCAGGAGGGTCGGAACGGACCATGTTTTCAGGAAAGCGGTAATGTCTGCGTAAGGATGGAGGGTCACGCCGCTTGCCTCCAGGTGGGCTGCCACGTCGGGAGTCACCTTGCCGGGGTCGATGAAGCAGTGGGCTTCCGTGCGGCTCACCAGCAGGTAGCTGACGACCACCGGGTTGCAATGCACGTCGGTGCCCCGCAGGTTGAGCGTCCAGGCTATTTCGTCCAGGGCGGAGAGCAGGAGGGCATCGGCACCCCGTTCCTCCAGGGCTTTGCGTACATCGCCCAGCTTGTCCGCGCAGCTTCTTCCGGCATAGTGGCAGTCGTACACACAGGCCAGGTCGGCAGGCATCGGCGGACGGTCGATCCAAAGGTCGTTCATGGGGTCGGGTACGGTCACCAGTCGGAGCCCGCCGGCTTCCAGCCGGGTGCGCAGTTCCCTCACCCGGGCGGTGGAAAACACCTGCCCGTCGATGCCCACCGCCGCGCCCGCAGGCAGGCGGCTGCACAGGAAGGCAGGGATGTCGGGAGTCTCGGGCAGCATCTCCTTGTAGAGGTCGATGCCGGTGCCCTCCAGTTGCGCGGCTGCCTGAAGGAAATAACGGGAGTCCGTCCACAGCCCGGCTTCCGCCGCAGTGACGGCCACGGTGCCTGCCGAGCCGGTGAATCCGGAAATCCATTCGCGCGACTGCCAGTGCGGTGCCACGTATTCGCTCAGATGCGGGTCGGTGCTCGGAACGATGAACGCGGCCAGTTGCCGGCTTTCCATCCATTGCCGCAGGGCACCGATGCGTTGGTTGATTGTCTGGTTCATTGTAGTTGTCTTTTCGGGTTGATGTGATTAAACTCTCCAAAAGTACGCATTTTTCCGCACACGTTCTTCCACCGGGGGCGGCAAACTGCGATTTTCAGCAAAATAAACCGACGCATCTCTACAACCTACCGTTATTTATTATACCTTTGTCCGCAAACAAAACATATTTAATATGAAAAGACCGCTAATCATACTCTTTTTGATAGCTTTGTGCTATTCTTCCCCCTCCTTCTCACAAGACCGTGGCAACGAACTCAGGCAACAGGCGCAGGAAAGCCTGGACAAAAAGGAATACATCCGGGCCCGCTATCTCTTCCTGCAGGCCTACAATGCATACGCTTCGCAGAAACGATACGACAAGGCCGTGGAATGCGGCATCAACGTCAGTGCCCTCTACCACCGGGAGAACTACTACAAAGAAGCTTTCGAGGCACTCTACAACACCGAAATCTTCCTGGCCGAAGGCGAAAAGAACAGCAGAAAGCCCATGCCTGCCTTGCGCTTCGGCATCAGCAAGGAGCGGTTGCGCATGTACATCAAGCTGAAGAACAGTGCCCGCGCCAAGGAGCAACTGAACCGCCTGACCGAACTGGCCGGGGAGGCGAAGAACGACTCGCTGGACAACGACCTGCTTTACACCCAGGCCACCTATTATTATACCTTCGGGATGAACACCCAGGGAGACGATGCCATCAACCGGCTGACAGGAAAATACAAGGAACGGAAGGACTACGGCAAAGTGGACGAGTGCTACAAGAACCTGATAGGCATTGCCCGCCAAGCGAACAACGCCGCCCTGGTGGCCCGCACCTACGACCGCTACCTGCTGTGGAACGACTCGGTCAACGCCCTGGTGGCACAGGAAAAACTGGATGCCCTGCAACAGAAGTACGACGAAAGCCTGGAGACCATCCGGCAGAAAGACGAATCGCTCGGTACCAAGCAGTACATCATCGTGGGGCTGTGCGCACTGGCAGCCATCCTGGCGGCCGCGCTGGTGCTGGGAGCCATCGTGCTGCTGCGCTACGTGCTCCTCACGCGCAAACAGAAGAAAGCCGTAGCCACCGCCAACGAGCACAACCGGCTGAAGACGGGATTCATCCGGAACATATCCGTGCAGATGGAGCCGACCCTCGACACCCTCGACCCGAACGAGCCGGGCGTACAGGCCTTGCGTGCCTTCTCGGCACACATCCAGGAACTGTCTGAACTGGAGAACCGGTCCGAACCCTACGAACTGGAGGAGAAAAACGTGTCGGCCTTCTGCGAGGGCGTGATGGACAAGGTGCGGGGCAAGACGCGGGAGGACGTGACACTGACGGTGAACGCCCCGAAGCTGAACGTGAAAATCAGCCCCGCACAACTGGAACGCATCCTGCTGCACCTGCTGGAAAATGCCGCCGGGCACACGCCCGAAGGCGGAAAGATATGGCTGGACTTCAAGAAACGGGGGGCACACACCCACCAGTTCATCGTGAGCGACACGGGGTGCGGCGTGCCCGAGGAACTGCGCGAGAACCTCTTCAAGCCCTTCACCGGGGTGAAGGTGCTGACCGAAGGCGACGGGCTGGGACTCCCGATATGCTCGCTGATTGCCGCCCGGATGAACGGCTCGCTGACGCTGGACGAGACCTACACGAAAGGAGCCCGCTTCATCCTGGAACTGCACGCCTAAAGGCAGGGCTGCTCAGGCTTCGAGCAGCTTGATGGCGTCCACATACTGGGCGATGCCCGCCGCCACCTGCTTGGCGGCTTTCATGGCAAGCACCACCGTGTGCGGCCGGTGTACCACGTCGCCTCCTGCAAACACACCCCTGCGCGTAGTCATGCCGTAGGGGCGTTCTTTTACGATGACATAGCCGGTATCGTCCACGTCGATGCCCGTGGTGGTGGACACGATGCGGTTGGCAGGACGCGAACCGATGGCGAGGAAGATGCGGTCGAACGGCAGCACCTGCTCGCCCTGCGGGGTCTGGGCGCGGATGGCGGTCAGCTTGCCTTCGGCATCTCCCAGGAACTCCTGGGTGGACGTTTCCCACAGGAAGTGCACGCCTTCTTTCACGGCCTCATGGTATTCGCTGGGGATGGCAGTCATGTCGGCTTCCGTGCGGTGGTAGATGACGTGCACTTCCGAAGCCCCCATGCGCACGGCGGTGCGGGCGGCGTCCATCGCCACGTTGCCGCATCCGATGATGCCCACCCGTTCGCCTTCCTTCAAGGGCACGGCATCGCGCGGCACAACCTGCTGGTTGAAGATGGTCACCATGTGGAGGAGGTAGGACGACTGCACGATGCCCCTGAGCCTGTTGCCCGGCACATCCAGCGATTTGGGCAGGGCAGTGCCCGTGCCGATGAACACGGCATCGTAGCCCTGTTCGAACATCTGGTCCACCGTGACGTGCTTGCCCACCAGGCAGTTCAGCACGAAGTTCACGCCCAGTGCCCCTATCTTCTCTATTTCCTTGGTCACCACGGCTTTGGGCAGGCGGTATTCGGGAATGCCATACATCAGCACGCCGCCCGCTTCGCTCTCTCCCTCGAAGATGGTCACGTTGAATCCCTGCCGTGCCAGGTCGCCCGCCACGGTCAGTCCCGCAGGGCCGGAACCGATGACGGCCACCTTGCCGCGCGTCTTTTGCGGCAGACGTTCGCGGATGAGGTTCATGCCGGTGTCAAAATCGGCCACGAAGCGTTCCAGTTTGCCTATCTGTATGCCTTTCCCCTTGGCATACAGCACGCAATGTCCCTGGCACTGCTTTTCGTGGGGGCACACCCGGCCGCAGATGGCGGGCAGGTTGCTTTTTTCGTTGATGATGCTCATGGAGGCACCCATGTTTCCCATGGACAGCTGGTGGATGAAGCCGGGGATGTCGTTTTCGATGGGACACCCCTTCTTGCACAAAGGATTCTTGCAGTTCAGGCAACGTTTTGCCTCTTCGATAGCTTCCTTGATGGTGTAGCTCTCGTTGATTTCCTTGAATGTGTTGTTTTCTATCTTCATTGCGGTTGTGTAATAAAAATCTCCTTTTTGCTAAGTAGAGTTTGCAAAAGTAGGCATATTTACATCTCCAGCCATGAAAAGATTCCGCCATTCCGTCTGTTTTTTACTTGTTTTATACAAAGACGGTTGATTTTGACAGTTTTTTATTCTTGTCTGCGTGTTCGAACACGGAATACAGACAACCCGTATGCCCCGGACGGTTTGCAGCAGGCAGGCACACCTGTGCGGAAAGGGAAAAAGACAGGTACAGATACGGCGCGTGATGGACACAGGCACGGAGCACGTGGCGTACCTGTATCCAGCGTGTTCCGTACCTGTATCCAACGTGTTCCGTGCCTGTATCCAACGCGAGCCGTACAGGCACGGAACAAGTCGCTCATTTACAGATGATTCCGTTGGATTAAACGGTTGACACTGAGAAATCCAATTCCTGACTTTGTTTTCTCCCGAATAGTTCATACTTTTGCATTACTACAACTATGTTTATAGTTAAGGCCTGAAATCAGTGATAAACTACAATATATTTATATTTAACCATGCGCGACTATTATGAATATTCCGTTCCCGAACTGGTGAGGATATTGGGTTCCCGCTTCAGGGAATACCGGATGAGGGCGGGCATGACACAAAAAGACGTGTCTGAACAGTCCGGAATCACGGTAACGACAATCCACAAGTTTGAGACGGGAATCGCTTCCAACATTTCGTTAGGAACGTTCCTGTTGTTGCTGAAAGCCATCGAGCAGATTGGAGCCATCGATGAACTGCTGCCTGAACTGCCGGAATCTCCTTACCTGTATGTCAGGCAAAAGAAAGTGCAACGCATCCGACATAAAAAGCCAAACAAATGAAAGAACCGTTGAAGATATTGCTGTGGGGAAAAGAAGTAGGCCGCCTTGTGTATGGTAAGAACGTTTCTTATGCCCAAGCTGGATAAGACCTGCTGAAAGAATACCTTCCGGGCATACAAACAAATATCCGCAACAGCCACCAAGGCTTATTGCGGATATTTTCCGATACAGAAAGTACAGTAAACAACGGTTATTTATTCTTGCAGTTCCAAGGTTTCAGCTGCTTAAAGAAGTCGTTCCCTTTGTCATCCACCAGAATGAAAGCGGGGAAGTCTTCCACTTCAATCTTCCAGACGGCTTCCATGCCCAGTTCGGGATATTCCACGCACTCGATGCTCTTGATGCTGTTCATGCTGAGCACAGCCGCAGGACCGCCGATGCTGCCCAGGTAGAACCCGCCATGTTTCCGGCAAGCATCGGTCACCTCCTGCGTGCGGTTGCCCTTGGCTATCATCACCATCGAACCGCCGTGGTCCTGGAACTCGTCCACGTAGGGATCCATGCGGTTGGCCGTGGTGGGTCCCATCGAACCGCAAGGCATTCCTGCGGGTGTCTTGGCGGGACCGGCATAGAGCACGGGATGGTCTTTGAAGTATTGCGGCAAGTCCTCGCCGGCATCCAGGCGTGCTTTCAGCTTGGCGTGGGCAATGTCACGTGCCACGATGATGGTGCCGTTGAGGCTGACACGTGTGGCCACGGGGTATTGAGAAAGTATCTTGCAGATTTCGCTCATGGGCTGGTTGAGGTCGATGCGCACGGCACCGCCTTCGCCTGCCTGACGCAGTGCTTCGGGGATGAGTTCGCCGGGATTGTCGTCCAACTTTTCAATCCAGATACCGTCTTTGTTTATCTTGGCCTTGATGTTGCGGTCGGCTGAGCAACTTACGCCCAGGCCGATGGGGCAAGAGGCACCGTGACGGGGCAAGCGGATGACGCGGATGTCGTGTGCGAAGTACTTGCCGCCAAACTGTGCGCCCAGGCCGATGCGGTGAGCTTCGTCCAGCAACTCCTTCTCCAGTTCCACGTCGCGGAAGGCACGTCCCGTTTCATCGCCCGTGGTGGGCAGGCTGTCGTAGTAGTGGGTGGAAGCCAGCTTCACGGTCAGCAGGTTCCTTTCTGCCGACGTACCGCCGATGACGAAGGCGATGTGATAGGGCGGGCAGGCTGCCGTGCCGAGCGTCTTCATCTTTTCCACCAGGAAGGGCACCAGCGTGCCGGGGTTCTGGATGCGTGCCTTGGTCTCCTGATAGAAGTAGGTCTTGTTGGCCGAACCGCCGCCCTTCACGACGCAGAGGAACTTGTATTCGTCGCCTTCCGTGGCTTCGATGTCAATCTGGGCGGGCAGGTTGCAACGGGTGTTCACCTCTTCGTACATGGTGAGGGGCGCGTTTTGCGAGTAGCGCAGGTTCTCCTCGGTGTAGGTCTTGTAGACACCCAGCGACAAAGCCTCCTCGTCGCAGAAGCCGGTCCACACCTGCTGGCCTTTTTCGCCGTGGATGATGGCCGTGCCGGTGTCCTGGCAGAAGGGCAACTGTCCTTTGCTGGCCACTTCGGCGTTGCGAAGGAAAGTCAGTGCCACATATTTGTCGTTGTCGCTGGCTTCGGGGTCGGTCAGGATTTTTGCCACCTGCTCATTGTGCGAGCGGCGCAGCAGGAAGTTGACATCGCGGAAAGCGGCGTTGGCCAACCTCGTCAGTGCTTCCGGGCTTACCTTCAGGATGGGTTTCCCTTCAAACTCGCTCACCGACACACCCTCCTTGCCCAAGAGGTAATACTCCGTGTCGTCCTTACCCAACTGGAACATGGGTGCATACTTGAATTCTGGTGTTGCCATAATTACTTTTCTTTTATTGTGATGTATATGTTTACGAATCTTACCGCAAAGGTAGGAAGTATTATTGAAATATTTCTTTAATTTGGACTAAAAAGCAGGCACGGAAGCCGATTTTAGTCCTATCAGTCAACGCACTTGCCTCAGCCGCATTATCAGTCCGTCGCCCAAGGCCGTCTTCGTCCGGATGTGTTCCTGCACCGCCGTCACGAAAGGGTTGCTTCCGAAGTCGCCGCGCACCTGCCTGAAATCCATTTCCTTCTCCGGGAGGGAACCGTCGATGCCGAACCCGGTCATGGAAACCGGGGAAAACTCCTTCGCGGCATCCTCGCAGAGCATACGGTCCAGTTCCACGACGGCTTCCTTCCACTGCTCCACGATGCGGACGATGTCGGCTGCCGTCACACTGTCCGGACGGATGCCGTAAAACGCTTCCAGCTTCCCGTAAGCCCAGGTCCATGCATAGGTGGAATAATGATTGTGCATCCTCTTGAAGGCCTTGTCAATCTCCTCCGGACAGTCAATGCGTCCCGACTCGATGCCGTCCGTCAGTGCATCAACCTCGCTCTTGGGGGCAACCAGCCCTGAGATGTCCACCCACTCGTCGCTGCCCACAGGGGTGTCGGGACGCAGGCGGGCACGGATTTCTTCGTCGGAGCGGAAAGGAACGGACTCCAACCGCCGGATGAGAGAATCGCCCAGGAATTTGCAGATGGCAATCCCGTAAAGGCGGATGCCCCTCACCAGAGCCGGCTTGCGAATCCCGGTGTTGTGGAAAGAATAGACCTCCGAGTGTCCGCCGTCAGCATCGCGCAGGTTCCGGAGGATTTCACGTCCCCTGAACATCTTCTGCACGGTGTAGGGAGTGAGCAGTTCGTAGTTGATGCAGTCCGGCTTGTCGGGGTCGGTGCGCCCGTCGCGTTTGGGCCACTTCTGTGCATCGCGGACGGTGCCTGCACTGCGCAGGCTAACACCGGGGATAAGGCAGGTCACGTTGTCCTGCCCGATGAGGTAGGAAAAAGGCAGGTCGGACGTGTCCGGATGGGCGGTGTGCCGTCCCATAACCAACGAAAACGCGCCGATGCGTGCCGGCCACGAGACGTAGGAGTCGCTGGCCGTCTTGCAACCCCGTTCCAGTATTCCCTGGTGAATGGGACCCAGCTTGTACATGTGGTTGCTCTGGTTCGTGCCGGACCCGGCGTTCATGAAAGAGAACATGCCTGCAATGAGCAGCGTGGACTTGTGGTGCGTCACCGTGAAAGGCCCAGCAAAGACAGCACATGCCTCGCCGTTTTCGCCCTGGCTGTTGCAGAAAAAAAGCGAGTCACCGGCCGAGTAGTTGCGTCCCAGTTTGCAGGCCTGCCCCACGAAACAGCGCGAAAGCACGACACCGTCGGCAATGTGCGAACCGGAAGACACGATGAAGTGGTCGCAGATGACCCCGTGCCCGATATGGACGGGAGCCTGTCCGTTGCTGTTGAGGCTGCCGTCGCTGAGGCGGGCGGCTCCGCAGATGCGGCAATGGTCACCGATGCGCACGTTGCGGATGCAGTCCGTGTTGAGGATTGTGACGTGATGCCCGATGGTACCCGTGGACGAAGCCTGCCTGTCGGCGTAGCGGTTGGTGATGTCCTTCAGGCGGGCAATCAGCTTGGGACGGTGGCGGTAGAGGGCTTCGATGTAGGCCTGGTGGGCAGACAGCCTGTCGGAGATGGACACCTTCCGCCCGCCGGTCTCGTCCAGCACGGACACCTCCACGCCGTTGCCGAAACGGGACGTTCCGTCCACAAGCAGGACACCCACGTTTTCGATGAAAGTGTCGTGCCCGATGTCGTAGTTGGCAATGTAGTTCCGGACGTGCCCGATGTAGCAGTTGTCGTCCACGCTGACGTTGTGCAAGGTGACGCGATGCAGGCCCGCGTGCCGGCGGATGCCGCCGGGCAGGACAAACTCCGACTCGAACACACCCAGGCGGACGATGCCCGAAAAGCGGACGTGGCACACGTGTCTGGTGGAAAAGGCCGGAGCCACGGTCACGTTGTCCCAGTCTTCGGCCACACAGCACTGTGCCTCGAGGCGGTGCACTTCGTCCCCGGTCAGATGGCGGTAGGCAGTCATGGATTTATCCTTCCTCGTCGTAGGTCTGATAAAGGAAATCGTTGTAGGGGTATTTCTGCACGTGCAGTTCGCGGACGCGCTGGTAGAGCACCCGCCTCAGCCCCTCCAGGTTGGTCTTCTCGCGGGCGGAAATGAAGATGCAGCTGGCGTCCATCTTGGCCATCCAGGTGCGCATCAGTTCGTTCAGCGAGATGTTTTCCCGGGTGCGGGGCGTGAGGTCGTCGGGGGCTTTCTCCACGTAGGTGTAGGCATCAATCTTGTTAAACACAATCATCATGGGCTTGCCCGCCGCGCCGATGTCGGCCAGCGTCTTGTTCACCACTTCGATTTGTTCCTCGAAGTCCGGATGCGAAATGTCCACCACGTGCAGCAGCAGGTCGGCTTCGCGCACCTCGTCCAAGGTGGACTTGAAGGAATCCACCAGGTCGGTGGGCAATTTGCGGATGAAGCCCACCGTGTCCGACAAGAGGAAAGGAAGGTTCTCGATGATAACCTTGCGCACAGTGGTGTCGAGCGTGGCAAACAGCTTGTTTTCGGCAAAGACTTCGCTCTTGGCCAGCAGGTTCATCAGAGTGGACTTGCCCACGTTGGTGTAGCCCACCAGGGCCACGCGAATCAGACGCCCCCGGCTCTTGCGCTGGGTGACTTTCTGCTTGTCTATCTCCACCAGGCGTTCCTTCAGCAGCGACATACGGTTCAGGATGATGCGCCGGTCCATTTCCAACTGGGTTTCGCCCGGTCCGCGCAAGCCCACCGAACCTTTCCCGCCACCGGCACCGGAGCCGCCTCCCTGGCGTTCGAGGTGCGTCCACAGGCGTTGCAGACGGGGCAGCATGTACTTGTACTGGGCCAGTTCCACCTGCGTCTTGGCATTGGCCGTCTGTGCCCGCATGGCAAAGATGTCGAGGATGAGCGAGGTCCGGTCCAGAATCTTTACCTTCAGTTCTCCCTCGATGTTGCGTATCTGCTTGGCGGAAAGTTCGTCATCGAAAATCACCATGCCGATTTCGCGTTCTTCTTCCTCTTCGTTCCGGATGTATTGCTTTATCTCTTCCAGCTTTCCCTTGCCCACGTAGGTCACCGAGTTGGGCTGATCCAGCTTCTGCACAAAACGTTTCACGACTTCCGCCCCGGCTGTCTCAGCCAGAAATGCCAGTTCGTCAAGATATTCGTTGGTCTTCCGTTCGTCCTGATTTTTGGTGACAAGCCCCACGAGTACCGCAGTTTCCACCTTGGCTTCGGAAATCACAAATTCTTTCATTGCCATACTTTCTATGCTTTATACCTTATTTATATATGATGGAGAGCAGTCCTGCCCTACTTTGAAACGTGCAAATATAAGGAATTCCCTACCAACATTCATGGGAATGTGGTAACTTTGTGGCCTGCAAAACCTAAAAAAGAAATGAGATTAATATGGAAACGATTCTTCCCTTTGCCCTGCTTTGCCTGACATCGTTCTTTACGCTGACCAACCCCCTTGGCACCATGCCGGTGTTTCTGACCATGACCCAAGGCATGACCGAAAAAGAACGACAGACCGTGGTGACACGCGCCACACTCACGGCGTTCGTCATCATCATGGTGTTCACCTTTGCGGGGCAATTCCTGTTCTGGTTTTTCGGCATATCGACCAACGGATTCCGCATCGCAGGCGGCGTAATCATCTTCAAGATAGGCTTCGATATGCTACAGGCCCGCTACACCCCCGTAAAACTGAAGGACGAAGAAATCAAGACTTACGCCGACGACATCTCCATCACACCGCTGGGCATCCCCATGCTGTGCGGGCCCGGTGCCATCGCCAATGCCATTGTGCTGATGCAGGATGCACAGAACTTCGAAATGAAGAGTGTGCTGGTGGGTTCCATCGCCCTCATCTACCTCCTTACCTACTTCATCCTCCGTGCCTCCACCCGCCTGGTCAACGTACTGGGCGAAACGGGCAATAACGTGATGATGCGCCTCATGGGGCTTATCCTGATGGTGATAGCCGTGGAATGCTTCGTGGGCGGTGCCAAACCCATTCTGGTCGAAGTGCTGCAGGAAGGTCTGGGAACAATGGGGAACTGACCGCGCAAAATTTATCCCACACTTCCCTCCAGCGACACACTCAACAGCTTCTGTGCCTCCACGGCAAACTCCATAGGCAGCTTGTTGAGCACTTCCTTGGCATAACCGTTGACGATAAGCCCCACTGCATCCTCGGTGGAAATGCCGCGCTGGTTGCAATAGAATATCTGGTCTTCGCTAATCTTGCTGGTGGTGGCTTCGTGCTCCACCACAGCCGTCTCGTTACGAATGTCCATATAGGGGAAGGTGTGGGCACCGCATTTGTCTCCCAGCAGGAGGGAGTCGCACTGGCTGTAGTTGCGGGCATTGGTGGCCTTTTGCCCCACACGGACGAGGCCCCGGTAGGAGTTCTCGCTCAGCCCGGCGGATATGCCTTTGCTGACGATGGTGGAACGGGTGTTGCGCCCCAGGTGAATCATCTTCGTACCCGTGTCGGCCTGCTGGTGGTGGTTGGTGACGGCCACACTGTAGAACTCGCCCACGGAATTGTCGCCCGCCAGGATGGTGCTGGGATACTTCCATGTAATGGCACTTCCCGTCTCCACCTGTGTCCACGAGAGTTTGGAGCCTTCACCCTTGCAGATGCCGCGTTTGGTGACGAAGTTGTACACGCCTCCACGGCCTTCGGCATCGCCGGGATACCAGTTCTGCACCGTGCTGTACTTCACCTCGGCACGGTTCATCACGATGATTTCCACGATGGCCGCGTGCAACTGGTTTTCGTCGCGCATCGGCGCGGTGCATCCTTCGAGGTAAGACACGTATGAGTCGTCGTCTGCCACGATAAGCGTCCGCTCGAACTGCCCCGTGTTGCGTGCATTGATGCGGAAGTAGGTGGACAGTTCCATGGGACAGCGCACACCCTTGGGAATATAGACAAATGACCCGTCGGAGAACACCGCCGAATTGAGCGCGGCAAAGAAGTTGTCGCGATAGGGCACTACGCTGCCCAGGTAGCGTTGCACCAGGTCGGGATGTTCGCGCACGGCCTCGCTGATGGAACAGAAGATAATGCCCTTCTCCATGAGTGTTTCCTTGAACGTGGTCTTGACAGACACGGAGTCCATCACGGCATCCACGGCCATGCCGCTCAGTGCCATCTGTTCTTCCAGGGGGATGCCCAACTTGTTGAAGGTCTTGATGAGTTCGGGATCTACCTCGTCCATGCTCTTGGGGGCATCTTTCTTCTGTGCCGTGGGGTCGGCATAGTACGATATGCTTTGGTAGTCAATCTCAGGGATGCGGAGGTGCGCCCACGTCGGCATCTCCATCGACAGCCAGTGGCGGTAGGCTTTGAGACGGAAGTCGAGCAGCCATTCCGGCTCGCCCTTCTTTTCGGAAATGAGGCGCACGGTTTCCTCGCTCAGGCCACGATCTATGATGTCGGTGTGCACGTCGGTGGTGAAGCCATACTTGTACTTTTCTTCGGCGATGCGGCGCACCAGTTCATTGTCGGAGGGTTTTGCACTCCATTCTTGAGGATTGTTTATGGGATTTTGCTGTTGCATGTGTCAAAATATAAACTTAACAGAAAGTAAAGATACAAAAAAGAGGCATACATCCCACCTGCTTACTACTTTGTCTCAATGGGCATATAATTGTGATACCCTTTTTGAATGATTTCCTTGGCGGCGGGCAGAAACAACCCGGCCAGTGGCTCCATGCGGTAGTACAGTTCAGACTCCCGCTTGGCATTCCGGCTGATGAAAGTGTCGTCGGTGTCCACATACTCCACCACACTCACCAGCAGGCTGACCATGAGCGCATGGAGCAAGGCACCCAACGCGGCACCCAACAGGCGGTTGACCCAGCCCAGCGACAGAGCCTCCAGTGCCTTGGTGAGCACCGTGGCCACCAGCAGAAACAGCAGCGGCACCAACACCCAGATGGCCACGAAGGAAAGCACCTGTGCCACGGTCAGGTTGTCCGTCACACGGCTGAACACCTCCTCGGCCACCGAAGCATAGAGCGCACGTGCTGTCAACAATCCGACGACCAGCCCCAGCAATCCTGCCAGCTGCTTCAACGCCCCGTTGATGAGACCTGACACGGCGCCTATACCTATTATCACAAGAATGATGATGTCGAGAGTCGCCATACGCACTTTACAGCGTCTGCTTCACCTCCACCTCTTCGTAGGTTTCGATGGTGTCGCCCACCTTGATGTCGTTGCAGTTGGTCAGGCTGATGCCGCACTCGAAATTGGTACCCACCTCCTTCACGTCGTCCTTGAAACGCTTCAGGGCATTGATGGCACCGGTGTAGACCACGATGCCGTCGCGGATGAGGCGTGCCTTGTCGGTGCGTTTCACCTTGCCCGTCTTCACCATCGCTCCAGCCACCTGCCCTACCTTGCTGATGTTGAACACTTCGAGCACCTCCACGGTGGCCGTCACCTGCTCCTTCAGCGTGGGTGCCAGCATACCTTCCATGGCGGCCTTTACTTCCTCGATGGCATCGTAGATGATGGAATACTTGCGGATGTCCACCCCTTCCTGCTCGGCCAGTCTGGCGGCAGCACTTGACGGACGCACCTGGAAGCCCACGATAATGGCATCGGAAGCAGCGGCCAGCGAAACGTCGGACTCTGATATCTGTCCCACACCCTTGTGGATGACGTTCACCTGAATCTGTTCGGTAGACAGCTTGATGAGCGAGTCGCTCAACGCCTCTACCGAACCGTCCACGTCGCCTTTGACGATGATGTTCAGTTCGTGGAAGTCGCCCAATGCCAACCGGCGGCCCACTTCGTCCAGGGTCAGCATCTTCTGTGTGCGCAGACCCTGTTCGCGTTGCAGTTGTTCACGCTTGTTGGCAATCTCGCGCGCCTCCTGTTCCGTCTCGATGACGTGGAAAGTGTCGCCTGCCGCAGGTGCCCCATTCAGACCCAGAATGAGGGAAGGCTCCGAAGGCCCGGCCGACTGCACACGCTGGTTGCGCTCGTTGAACATGGCCTTCACCTTGCCGTAGTGCGTGCCGGCCAGCACGATGTCACCCACCTTCAGCGTACCGTTCGACACGAGCACTGTGGCCACATAACCGCGTCCCTTGTCCAAAGAGGACTCAATGATGGAGCCCGTGGCACGGCGGTTGGGGTTGGCCTTCAGGTCGAGCATCTCGGCTTCGAGCAATACTTTCTCCAGCAGGTCATTTACGCCGATACCCTTCTTGGCCGAAATGTCCTGCGACTGGTACTTGCCGCCCCATTCTTCCACGAGGAAGTTCATGGCGGCCAGTTCCTCTTTTATCTTGTCCGGGTTGGCTCCCGGTTTGTCTATCTTATTGATGGCAAAGACGATGGGCACACCGGCAGCCATGGCGTGGTTGATGGCCTCCTTGGTCTGGGGCATGACGTTGTCGTCCGCCGCCACAATGACAATGACCACGTCTGTCACCTTGGCACCACGGGCACGCATGGCGGTAAAGGCTTCGTGTCCCGGCGTGTCGAGGAAGGTAATCTTACGGCCGTCATCCAGCGTCACGTGGTAAGCACCGATGTGCTGTGTGATGCCGCCCGCCTCGCCTGCAATGACATTCGACTTGCGGATGTAGTCCAGGAGCGACGTTTTGCCGTGATCCACGTGTCCCATCACAGTCACGATCGGAGCACGGGGCTGGAGGTCTTCTTCCGCATCGGCTTCTTCCACGATGGCCTGTGCCACGTCGGCACTGATATATTCCGTCTTGAAGCCGAACTCTTCGGCCACGAGGTTGATGGTCTCTGCGTCAAGACGCTGGTTGATGGACACCATGATGCCCACGCTCATGCACGTCCCGATGACCTGGGTGACAGGCACGTTCATCATGCTTGCCAACTCGTTGGCCGTCACAAACTCGGTCAGCTTCAGCACCTTGCTTTCGGCCATTTCCTGACTCTCCAGTTCGTACTGGCGTTCGGCCACCAGTTCGCGTTTCTCCTTCCGGTACTTGGCTCCCTTGCTCTTGCCCTTGGCGGTGAGGCGTGCCAGGGTCTCTTTCACCTGCCTGGCCACGTCTTCCTCGCTCACTTCCTGCTTGATGACCGGCTTCTTGACGCGATCCTTCTTCTTGCCGCTGCCGGATGGAGACTGGGAAGCTCCTCCTTTGCCGGAACGTGCGTCTTTGCCGTTTCCACGCTGGAAGTTCTGTGCATCGTTGATATCGACTTTCTCCTTGTTGATGCGGGTCCGTTTCTTCTTGCTGCCGGTGTCCTTGTCGTGTTCCTTCACGTCCTTCGGCTTGCTGTCATCGCGGCGGATTTCCTTGATGATGGCCTCCTTGAGCTGCTTGCGCTGGTCCTGACGTTGCTTTTCCTTCTCCTCGCGTTCGCGGCGTCTTTCTTCTTTCGACTTCTTCCGGGGGCGTGTGGATTGGTTCAGGGTGTCCAGGTCGATTTGTCCCACCACGTTGATTTTGGGCACAAACTCCGACTGGTGTATCTTGAATACCTCGTTGCCGGGTTCTTCCTTGGGGGCAGGCTGTGCCGGTTCGGCAGGAGACTCGTCAGCCTGCGACTCGCCGGCAGATGTTTCTTTCACTTCGGGTTCCGGTTCAGAGGGAGCCACCGGTTCGGGTTGTACAGGAGCCGCTTCCGGCTGACGGGTTTCCACGGCTTGCGGCTCGCTCACCACAGGTGTTTCCGGTTGTTGCGGTTCAGCCGGGACAGGCGTTTCCACAACCGGTTGCTCCACCGTCCCGGTATTACTCTTTTTGTCGGCTTCGTGGCCTTTGTGCTTGTCGGGCTTGCGGTTAAACTTGTCCAGGTCGATTTTGCCCACTTGCTTAAACTTCGGACGCACATCGTCGGGAATTACCGTCTTGATTTCTTCCGGTTCCGTTTTTTCCTGTATGCCTTTCTCATGACTGCCGGTCGGCGCAACCGTCCTGCTGCGGTCCTTCCCCTGCCTTCCCTGGCTGAAACGTTCCGATTTTATTTTAAGGTCTTTGTCTTTACTGAACTCTTTCTTAAGCATTTCAAACTGCTCGTCTGTAATCTTCGTGTTGGGGTCCGCCACCACGGCAAACCCCTTCTTCTGCAGGAACTCGACTGCAGTCGTAATTCCCACGTTCAAATCCCTTGTTACTTTATTTAACCTTATTGTCATAAATCTGTTGAATGTTCGATAACTAATGCGTCCTTCAAATGGGAGACCCCGCTGTTTCCTATCCGCTTCGTTTTGCCCGAAGCCCGCAGACGACCGGCCGGTCTTTATTCATCTTCAAATTCCTGTCGCAGAATCCGCAGCACTTCGTCCACGGTTTCTTCTTCCAGGTCGGTCTTTTCAATCAGCATTTCGCGCGGGGCATTCAGCACCGCCTTGGCCGTGTCGATACCGATGCCCTTGATGGCATCGATGACCCATCCGTCTATCTCGTCACGGAACTCGTCGAGGTAGATATCTTCGTCCTGACCCGTATCGTCCAATTCACGGAACACGTCGATGGTGTACTCGGTCAGCATACTGGCCAGCTTGATGTTAAGTCCTCCCTTACCGATGGCCAGCGAAACTTCTTCGGGCTTCAGGAACACTTCGGCCTTGTGTTCTTCCTCGTTCAGGCGGATGGATGAAATCTTGGCCGGGCTGAGGGCGCGTTGGATAAAAAGCTGGGTGTTGGCCGTATAGTTGATGACGTCGATGTTCTCGTTGCGCAGTTCGCGCACGATGCCGTGGATGCGGCTTCCCTTCACACCCACGCAAGCTCCTACGGGGTCGATGCGGTCATCGTAGGACTCTACGGCAATCTTTGCCCGCTCGCCGGGGATGCGTGCAATGCGCTTGATGGTTATCAGGCCGTCGTTGATTTCGGGCACTTCCATCTCAAACAAACGTTGCAGGAATACGGGAGAGGTACGCGAGAGGATAATTTTCGGGTTGTTGTTTTTGTTGTCCACACGGGCCACCACTGCACGGGCCGTCTCTCCCTTGCGGTAGAAATCGCTTGGAATCTGTTCGGACTTGGGCAGGAGAAGTTCATTGCCTTCGTCATCCAGCAGCAGTATTTCTTTTTTCCATATCTGGTAGACTTCCGCATTGATGATGGTTCCCACCTTATCTATATATTTATTGTAGAGGGTGTCCTTTTCCAATTCCAGAATCTTCGAGGCCAACGTTTGCCGCAGGTTCAGGATGGCCCGGCGTCCGAACTTGGCAAAGTTCACCTCGTCCGTCACTTCTTCGCCCACTTCGTAGGAAGCATCAATCTTCCGTGCCTCGCTCAACGAGATTTGCAGGTTGGGGTTCTCCAGGTCTTCGTCTGCCACTACCTCGCGGTTGCGCCATATCTCGAAATCGCCTTTGTCCGGATTGACAATCACGTCGTAGTTCTCATCCGTACCGAACATCTTGGCAATGACGTTGCGGAACGAATCTTCCAGCACACTCACCATGGTGGGGCGGTCGATGTTCTTCAGTTCCTTAAATTCGGAAAAGGTATCTATCAAGCTGACTGCTTCTTCTTTCTTAGCCATAAGTTCTTATTTAAAACTGATTAAGTATTTAGTGTATTTTATGTCTCCGTAAGCGAAACGCACGTCCTCGTCCACCCACTTGGGACGTTTGGCACCTTCTTCCTTCACTTTCTTCCGGATGGTGACGGTGAAGTGTTGATCGTCGGCTTCTTTCAGCACTCCCGTCAATTTACGCCCGTCGCACGTGAGCACTTCCACGTCGCCACCCACATGGTTGACATACTGCGCCAACACCTTGAAAGGTTGCCCCACGCCTGCCGAGCCCACTTCCAGTTCATAATCCTCCTTTTCGCGGCTCAATTTCGATTCGATGTAGCGGCTCAGATCCACGCAATCTTCTATCCAGACACCTTCCTTGTGGTCGATTTCCACCACAATCCTGTTGTCCGGGCTGACCGTCACTTCCACCAGGAAGTAATCTTTTCCTTCCAACCATTCTTCGACAAGCTGACAAACTGTTTTCTTTTCTATCATAAGCAAACCAATAAGAACAAAAAAGAGGAGCTTGTCCGCCCCTCCACCATCATCCGTTTCCGGCTGCAAAGATATAAATAATATGGTCGAATACAAAATATTAGAAAAAAAAGTTCCGGAAGTACCGAAGACTTATTCTTCGACCGTCACTTTCCGGATGACCACGTCTTCTTCCGGCCGGTCGTTCCGGTCTGTATTGACACGCTGGATGCGGTCCACCACGTCCATTCCTTCCACTACTTCGCCGAATACTGTGTATTCACCGTCCAGATGGGGCGCACCGCCCACGCTCTTATAGGCTTCTGCCTGCTCAGGGGTGAAACGGAATTCCTGTCCCTCCAACTGCTGCTCGGCTTGTGCCACGAGCGAATCCTGCAGGCTTTGCAGCTCGGCATCCTTGCCGGAACGGCGCAACTCGTAGATTTCCCGCGCGCGTCCGTTGGCCAGGCTCTGGAAAATGCGCTGCAGCCGCATCTGGTTGATGTTTTGCTCCATACCCAGCAAGGTAGAATCGTTGAACACCTGTCCCGTGACGATGTAGAACTGGCAGCCCGACGACTCCCGCTTGGGATTGACATTATCCCCCTGGCGTGCCGCAGACAAGGCACCGCGCTTGTGGAAATATTGGGGATAGACAAACTCAGCGGGAATGGTGTAGCCCACATCGCCCGCACCCAGAGGACGGCTCTTGGGGGCGTTCTTCGAGGTGGGGTCACCGGCCTGTATCATGAAATCCTTGATGACACGGTGGAAGAGCACCCCGTCGTACACGCCTTCCTTGGCCAGCTTGATGAAGTTATCACGGTGTCTGGGGGTTTCGTTGTACAGTTTGATCACGATGTCGCCCATGGCAGTCTCCAGCTTCACTCTTGTTTCTTTCTCCATTGTTCCTTCCTTGTTTTGTGAAGGCTTGCAGGCCGTCAGCCCGCAAACCAATATGAATAATGCGATTGATAGTTTTTTGGCTGTTCTTCTCATATTTCTTTTTAATTAAGTGCGCAAATATACGACTTTCGCCCTAAACATTTTACCTTTGTGTCGGAAAAATGCGAAGCTTATGAGTTCCATATTAATTGTAGAAGACGACATCACCTACGGCATGATGCTCAAGACATGGCTCACCAAACAAGGATTCCAAGTGGCGTCGGTCAGCAGTGTCGCCCGTGCGCAGAAACACATTGAGTCGAACGGGGCAGACCTGATTCTGTCCGACCTGCGCCTGCCCGACCGCGACGGCACCGACCTTCTGAAGTGGCTGGAAGAAAAAGAACTGCCCATTCCACTCATCATCATGACGGGATATGCCGACATCCGGTCGGCCGTACAGGCCATGAAACTGGGAGCACACGACTATGTGTCCAAACCCGTGAACCCAGACGAACTCCTGAAAAAGATGGCCGAAGCCCTCGACGCCACCCGCCCCGTTCCTCCGTCCAAACAGCAGCAACCCGACACATCCGATTACCTGGAAGGAGAAAGCGACGCAGCCAGGCAACTGTACAACTACGTCCGGCTGGTGGCTCCCACCAATATGTCGGTGCTGGTCAATGGGGCCAGCGGCACGGGCAAGGAATACGTGGCTCACCGCATCCACCAGCTCAGCAAGCGGGCCGACAAGCCATTCGTGGCCATCGACTGCGGCGCCATCCCCAAAGAACTGGCAGCTTCTGAATTTTTCGGCCACGTGAAGGGTGCTTTCACCGGTGCGCTGACCGACAAGACCGGCGCTTTCGTGGAAGCGAACGGGGGCACCATCTTCCTCGACGAGATAGGCAACCTGGGCTACGAGGTGCAGGTGCAACTGCTGCGTGCCTTGCAGGAGCGGAAGATACGTCCCGTTGGCTCTACGAAAGAGATACAGGTAGATGTCCGCCTGGTGAGTGCCACCAACGAGCATCTGGAGCAGGCTATCGCCAAGGGCAGTTTCCGCGAAGACCTCTACCACCGCATCAACGAATTTACCCTGCACATTCCCCCGCTGAAGGAACGGCGGGAAGACATCCTGCTCTTTGCCAACTTCTTCCTCGACCAGGCCAACCGCGAGATGGGCAAACACCTGGTGGGGTTCGACGAAAAGGCGGCCAACGCATTGCTGGAGTACCATTGGCCGGGTAACCTGCGGCAGATGAAGAACACGGTACGCCGCGCCACCCTGCTGGCACAAGGCAAACTTATCACCCTGAACGAACTGACCGAACTGCACGAACCGGCAACCATACAGCCTGCCACCGGCTTTACGCTGCGCAATGAGGAAGCAGAAAAGCAGCACATTCTCCACGCCTTGCAGCAAACGGGTCACAACAAAAGCCGTGCGGCAAAACTCCTGGGCATCGACCGGAAGACACTCTACAACAAACTGAAACACTACAACCTGACTGACTGAAAGTGTGGAGTTTTTCCACACTTTCAGTCGCACTTGTCCACACATTCCACATTTCTTCCCATACATTTTCCGGTCGCTCCGAAGACTGCACGACACGTATGCCACTGAAAACGAAACATTTCCCTCAGAAGCGTATTATTCTGGCACGGCATTTGCTCTTTGTATTTCGCAAAGAGATAAACTTCTGAACATCAATTAACCGAAACCTTATAAAATCTAATGTGGAACTTAAACGAGATGAAGTACTAGTAGCAGCCCTGTTTATGTTTGTTTGTGGTGGTGCATTTCTGGTACAGGCCGGAAACGGAATACAGAGCTCGTCAGCAACTGCCGTATTGGCCAACGACACGACCGTGACCGATACAGTGCCTGTTCCGGCCGACCAATGCCCCAAAAAGTAAGCCGAATACACAATAGGCTTGCTTCATAACAAAAGCTGTTCCCTCCTTGTCTATTCTGGGGAACGGCTTTTGTTTTTTCATACCATACCCGCTGTTCTCATCCACACGCTCTCTCTTTCCGGAACATAAGGAAGCAGACAGACAGCGGTAATCCGGGTAACAAGTCCCGTAAAGGGGTTACACCTGTTCAGGAAGCCTCGCCGTACCTTTGCATCAAACAAAGATAATCTTACCTTCAAAGCAATGCGTATGAAAAGAAAAAGAATCCTCCACACAACCGATGCGAAACGCATCTTCTTATGTTTCTTGCTGGCACTTCCGTTGGGAATGCTTCCGGGCTATGTACAACCGATAAAAGCACAAAATATGGAAATGAGTGAAAATCTACTGAACGAAGACCCCGAACTGAAAGCCATCGTCTCCGGCTTTGCATTCGGCGAGGTGCAACGCCACGGCGGACAGGTAGATGCCAAGACCCGTGCCTTGGTATCACTGGCAGGCTGCGTGGCGGCACAAGGAAAAGAAATGTACGAGTCGTTGCTGGAATCTGCCTGGAAACAGGGTGTGACACCTGTAGAACTGAAGGAGGTGGTGTACCAGTGCGTGCCCTACACGGGCATGGCCAAAGCCCTCGATTTCGTAACCATCACCAATGACTTCCTCCGGGCCAAAGGCGTGAAGCTGCCCCTGGAGGGACAGGCCACGGTGACTGCCTCCACGCGCTTCGACAAGGGCTTCGAAGTGCAGAGCGGCATATTCGGCAGACAGATTGCCGAGATGCACCGCACCGCTCCCGTCAACCAGAAACACATCCAGGACTTTTTGTCCGCCAACTGTTTCGGTGACTACTACACCCGCACGGGACTGGACGTGAAGACCCGCGAACTGCTGACCTTCGTCCTCCTGGTTTCGATGGGCGGATGCGAACCGCAGGTGAAGTCGCACATCCAAGGCAACCTCAACGTGGGGCATGACAAGGATTACCTGCTGGAAGTGGTGACGCAACTGTTGCCTTTCATCGGCTATCCGCGCACGCTCAACGCCATCGCCTGCCTCAACGCCGTGGTGCCCGAAGCCAAGGCCGACGGAAATATTCCCCAGGACCTGAGCGACTTCCCCGTGGGAGGTCCCAACCCGCCTGCCAACGCGCAGTTCTTCATCGGGCAGTCCTACCTGGCCCCGCTGACGCAGAACAAAGCCCTGAACTGCCCCATCTACAACGTAACCTTCGAACCGGGTTGCCGCAACAACTGGCACAAGCACACAGGCGGACAAATCCTCATCGTTGTAGGCGGCAAAGGCTACTATCAGGAGAAAGGCAAACCCGCCCGCCTGCTGATGCCGGGCGACGTGGTGGAGATTGCTCCCGACGTGGTGCACTGGCACGGAGCCGCCCCCGACAGCTGGTTCTCACACCTGGCCATCGAGTGCAATCCGCAGACCAACCGGAACACCTGGCTGGAACCCGTGGACGACACACAATACAAGGAAGCCACCGCCGGCAACTGACACACCAAACCGCAACGGGGCTTCACCCGACAAACAACTCCCAAGCGCAAGCTGCACAGGCTTAACAGCCGTGCGGCTTGCGCTTTTTTATTGATATTCAGATGTCTACACGACTGCTGTCGGACACCTGTATCGAACGTGTTCGACACAGGCACGGAACACGTTCGGTACAGGCACGGAATACGCTTGGTACAG